>JAZDFM010000001.1:0-12532 GCA_043807825.1 bacterium
AAAAAATCGCCAAACTCCCAAAAAAAAATAATTGGTGGGGTCCGGCCGGATTAACCGGCCCTTGCGGTCCCGATACGGAAATATTTTATTGGACAGGAGACGCGCAAAAAATACCCGCCGGATTCAACGACGACAATCCGCTATGGGTGGAAATTTGGAATAATGTCTTCATGCAGTATAATAAAAAAACAGACAAATCTTACGAGCCTTTAAAACAAAAAAATGTTGACACCGGAATGGGCCTTGAAAGGATTTTATCGGTTATAAACGGCCTTGGCGATGATTATAAAACAGACTTATTTAAAAATTTAATTTTTAAAATAGAAAAATTGTCGGGCAAAAATTACGATGATTCGCCTGAAGTGAAAAAAGCCATGCGGGTTATCGCCGACCATATTAAAGCCGCTGTTTTTATCATGGGAGACGACAAAGGAGTTTGCCCTTCAAATACCGACAGAGGCTATGTTTTGCGCCGTTTGATCAGACGCGCCATCAGATACGGAAAGCAAATCGGCATCAGCCAAGATTCATGGACCAAAGAAATAGCGAAAATCGCGGCGCATGATTATTCGGGAATTTATCCCGAAATTGGCCGCAATATTGATAAAATAATAGATTTATTAAAAAATGAGGAGGCAAAATTCAAAAAAACTTTGGAAAGCGGATTAAAAGAAGCTGAAAAAATATTCGTATCAAGCCAAACGATCATCGGAAAAGACGCGTTTTATTTATACCAATCTTACGGCTTTCCGATTGAAATGATTGAAGAAATGGCCAAAGAAAAAAATATAACAGTTGATGCCGGCGGATTTAAAAGCGAGCTGGAAAAACACCAAAAACTTTCTCAAACAGCTTCCGCGGGCATGTTCAAGGGCGGATTAGCGGACGCGAGCGAAGCCACTGTCAAATATCATACAGCCGCGCATTTGCTTTTAGCGGCTTTAAGAAAAGTCTTGGGCGATCATGTCATTCAAAAAGGAAGCAATATCACTTCCGAACGGCTTCGTTTTGATTTCGCGCACGCGGAAAAAATGACAGAACAAGAAAAAGCGCAAGTTGAAGATTTGGTGAATCAGGCTATAAAACAAAATTTGTCCGTCCTTTGCGAACAGATGCCGCTTGAACAAGCTAAAATGCGAGGCGCTCACGGAATTTTTGAAAATAAATACGGCGAAATGGTAAAAGTATATTCTATCGGAAGCGAAAAATCATGTTTCAGCAAAGAAATTTGCGGCGGTCCGCATGTTGAAAAAACAGGGGATTTAGGCAATTTTAGAATAAAAAAAGAAGAAAGTTCATCATCCGGAGTCCGAAGAATTAAAGCAATTTTAGAATAAAAGCCAAACTCTTGACAATTATAAAAATAAAATATATAATTATTTCAAGATAAATAAAGTTTTGGCATCTCGCGTTAAGCGGGTATTTTTTCGCCAAAGCTATTTTTGTTTTAAATTTAATGCAAGAACAAAATAATAAACAAATCAGTTCCAAAGATTTTATTGAAATGCTTGGGGAGGTTATAGAGCTGATGCCTGCCGCCAGTTTTAGAGTAATGCTGGAAAACGGCCATGAAATTTTAACGCATCTTTCAGGCAAAATGAGGATGAATAAAATCAGGCTTTTGCCCGGCGACAAAGTGAGGGTGCAAATAAGCCCCTATGATTTAACAAAAGGCAGAATAACTTACAGATTATAAATTTTATGAAAGTAAGAAGCAGCGTAAAAAAAATTTGCAAAGATTGCAAGATAATCAGGCGCAACGGACGCGTATGCGTTATTTGCAAAACTCCTAAGCACAAGCAAAGGCAAGGATAATATATAATTTTACATTTACACTATGTCAATAAGAATCGCGGGCGTAACAATACCGAACGAAAAAAGAATTGAAATCGCTTTAACTTATATTTACGGAATTGGAATATCAAAATCCAAAGCCATTTTAAAATTGGCCGGAATCAATCCCGATGAAAGGGTTAAAAATTTAAAAGACGAACAAGCCAACAAATTAAGGGATTTGATTGAAAAACACAATAAAGTTGAAGGCGACTTAAAACGCGATATTTCGGCAAACATAAAAAGATTGAAAGAAATAAATAGTTACCGCGGATCAAGGCATGCCAAAGGATTGCCGGTAAGAGGGCAACGCACTAAAACAAATAACAGAACAGTGCGCGGAAATGTAAGAAAAACCGCGACTTCGGGTAAAAAACTTTCCGCTCAAAAAACTTAATATGACTGAAGAAACAAAACAATTTGACATTGACTCCGAGATTAGCATGGATGAACCTGCCGAAAAATCAGGAAATCCTTTGAATATTCCGGAAGAACTTCCGGAAGAAATCAAGAAAAAATTGGAAAAAAACAAAGAAGACAAAAAAACAAACAAAAAAAAGTCAAAAAAGAAAAAAGTTGATAAAAAAATTTCCGTAGGCATAGCCCATGTAAAATCAACTTACAACAATACCATAGTCGCTTTGTCAGATTTAAGCGGCAATGTAATATCATGGGCTTCCGCCGGAATGGCTGGATTTAAAGGCCCAAAAAAATCAACTCCTTATGCCGCTCAAATAATCACGAGAATCGCTGTTGAAAAAGCCAAAGAATTCGGCTTGACTGAAGTGAGCGTATTAGTCAACGGAGTCGGCACAGGCAGAGAATCGGCAATCCGATCATTGAACGCGAACGGCTTAATTGTAACTTCAATTAAAGATATTACGCCCATACCGCACAACGGTTGCCGGCCTAAAAAACCAAGAAGAGTATAATATATGTCAAAATACATAGGAGCAAAATGCAAATTATGCCGAAGAGAAGGCGATAAACTAATGCTAAAAGGCGACAGATGCGCCACGGCCAAATGCGCGATAGTTAAAAGAAACTACCCGCCGGGAATACATGGCTCAAAAGGGCGCGCGAGGCAAAGCGGCTATAGCATGCAATTAAGAGAGAAGCAGAAAGCCAAAAAAATTTATAATTTAATGGAAAAACAATTCAAATTAAGTTTCGTGAAAGCCATTAAGCAAAAAGGCGAAGCCGGAGAAAACTTAATGAAAATATTGGAAACCAGGCTTGATAATGTCATTTACCGCCTTGGATTCGCCAAATCAAGGGCTCAAGCGAGGATTTTAACAAATCACGGCCACTTTACGGTCAACGGGACTAAAGTGAATATCCCTTCATTCAGTGTCAAAACCGGGGATATAATAAAAATAAAAAAATCAAGCGCCGCGAGCAAGCAATTCGCCAACTTGGCTGAAAATTTAAAAAAGATTGAAATTCCGGGCTGGCTTAATCTTGATGCCAAAGATTTAAGCGCTAAAGTTTTACATCAGCCATCCAAAGAAAATTTTGAATCAAAAATCAACAGCCAAATGATTGTTGAATTCTACTCTAAATAATAATATTTTAAATAATAAAAATATGGAAAAAATAGCTTTGCCTCAAAAAATAGAATTTGTCAAAGGCTCAGGGGAGAACAACAAGCAAATTATAATTGAGACATGCTACCCGGGCTATGGCGCGACAATAGGCAACGCGTTAAGAAGGGTATTGCTGTCTTCACTTCCGGGATCGGCTGTCGTAGGCGTAAAAATCAAAGGCGCCGACCATGAATTCATGGCATTGCCTCATATCAAAGAAGATGTTTTAGAGCTTATTTTGAATTTGAAAAAAATGCGCTTGAAAGTTTTTAGCGAAGAAACCGTAAAACTTGAACTTGACGCCAGGGGAGAGAAAGAAATCAAGGCAAGCGACATAAAAAAGAACAGCTTGGTTGAAATAGCGAATCCGGAATTGGTATTGGGGCATATAACAGACATGGCCGGAATTTTAAACATGGAAATTTATGTTTCGCAAGGAGCCGGTTATGTGACTGTTGAAAGCCGAGAAACGGTTAAAAACGAAATAGGCTACATTGAAATGGATTCTATTTTTTCTCCCATTTTGTCAGTCGGAGTAAAAATTGAAAATGTCCGCATAGGAAAAATGACTAACTGGGATAAACTTATTATAGATTTAACCACCGATGGCACAATAACACCGGAAGACGCTTTTTACAGCGCGGTTAATATTTTAATAAGCCAATTCGGAGCATTAACCAAGAAAACCAATAAAGAAGAAGAAACAGCGGGGGAAGAAGAGGAAGAAATCTGCCAGCCGGCGGAAGAAGAAAAATCAAAAGATAAAAAAACCAAGAAAAAAATCAAATCAAAAAAGAAAAGCTAACAATATATGAGACATAGAGTAAAAGAAAAAAAATTAGACAGAAAAAAAGCGCCGAGAGAAATGATGCTGAAAAATTTAGCGTCAAGCATTATTATTTACGAAAAAGTCAAAACTACCGAAGCCAAAGCTAAAACTGTCAAGCCTCTTCTTGAAAAAATCATTTCCGTATCAATAAAAGGCGGCTTATCGGCCAGACGGGAGCTAATCAGAATATTGCCGCAAAAAATGGCCGTAAAAAAAGCCATGGAAATTTTGTCTGCCAGATACAAAGAAAGAAAAGGCGGCTATTCAAGAATTGTCAAAATCGGCAAAAGGCTCGGGGACAACGCCGACATGGTTCAAATTGAATTAGTATAATTTTATTTTAATATGGTTAAAACCGAAAGAAAAATTTATAAAATCAGCGCCGAAAATAAATCCGCCGGAAGATTGGCTTCTGAAATAGCGATAATATTGCGCGGTAAAAACAAAGCCGAATATCTGCCTCGTTTAGACGCCGGCGGAATAGTCCATGTTTCAAACATAGATAAACTGAAATTCAGCGGCAAAAAAATGGAACAAAAAAAATATTACAAATACTCCGGATACCCTGGCGGATTAAAAAGCAAAAAAATATCCGATTTAAAGCCTGAGGAAATATTAAAAAGGGCCGTAAGAGACATGCTTGCTCCGACAAAACATAGAGTGAACATGCTGAAAAGGCTAATTATAAATTAAAATTATGTCTCACTTTAAAGGAAAATTCATAGATACCATCGGCAGAAGAAAAACTTCAACCGCCAGAGTAAGGCTTTACGGCGAAGGCGAAGGCTTAATTGTCATCAATGGAGCCGCGGCTAATGAATATTTTAAAGAAGAAGATCTATTTTCAATTATAAGCCAGCCTCTAAAATTGGCCGGATTGGCTAAAGATTTCAACATATCAATCAATATATGCGGAGGAGGAAAAAAGGGCCAAGCCGAAGCCGCGCGCCACGGAATTTCCCGCGCTTTATTGATTTTTAATCCTGAATTAAGATTATTGTTCAAAACCAAAGGCTGGATAACCAGAGACGCCAGAAAAAAAGAACGAAAAAAACCGGGTTTAAAGAAAGCCCGCCGCGCGCCGCAATGGGCAAAGCGTTAATCCGGCTGTTATTTCACACACTAAACATTATAAAACTCCGATTTTTCGGAGTTTTATTTTTTATCAAAATAAGCTATAATACCACTATATTTTATGACGGAAAAAATCACTAACATTGCTAAAAATACTTCTTATTTCACTCTGGCCTTAATCGCGCAAAAAATAATTTCTTTCACTTATTTTATTATTTTGGCAAGATGCATCGGACCCGGCGATTTGGGAAAATATTATTTCGCGATTTCTTTCACTTCAATTTTCGCCATTTTCATAGACATGGGGCAGTCAAGCGTTTTAACCAGGGAAATCGCGAAAGAAAAAAATCGGGCCGAAGAAATTTTCAACGCCATTTTTTTGATAAAACTGCCGCTGGCGATTATTTCGGCTTTATCGGTTTTCGCTATTATAAATTTTTCAGGCTATCCTGAAATTACAAAACAACTGGTGTATCTTTCTTCAATTTGCATGGTGCTTGATTCTTTTTCGTTGACTTTTTTCGCCGTAAGCCGCGGTTTTCATAATTTGAAATACGAAAGCATTTCATCAATTATTTTTCAGCTGATCGCTTTCGCCATAATAATGCTCTCGCTGAAATTAAATTTGGGATTAAAATGGCTGATGATGTCGTTAGTGGCGGCTAGCGCTTACAATTTTATTTATTCTTTTTATATATTAAAAACAAAATGGAAAATAAAAATAAAATGGAAAATAAATAAAAATTTGAATAAAAAAATTCTGGCGATTTCCGCTCCTTTTGCCATTTACGCGATTTTCCAGCGCGTCTACATGTATCTTGATTCGGTGCTTTTATCTTTTTTTTCGGGCGACAAGCAAGTCGGAATTTATCAAATTCCTTTCAAAATCATTTTCGCTTTGCAATTCCTGCCTCTGGCTTTCGTGGCTTCGCTTTTTCCGGCCATGAGCCATTATTGGCATAATAACCGTGAACAGCTGTCCGTAACATTTGAACGGGCCATGAATTACCTTATAATCATTTCTCTGCCGATCGCCGCCGGAGGAATAGTTCTTGCCGATAAAATAGTTTTGCTGTTTAAAACGGGCTACGGGGAAGCGATTTTGCCTTTGCGAGTTACGATGGTTTCGCTGATTTTCGTATTTTTGAATTTTCCGGTCGGTTCGCTTTTAAACGCTTGTGACAGGCAAAAAAGAAATACTTTCAACATGGGCGCGGTTATGGCGGCAAGCGTATTATTGAACTTTATTTTAATACCGAAGTTCGCGGCTATCGGCGCGAGCGCGACGGCTCTGGCGACTAATATTTTGATGTTCGCCATGGGCATGATTGCCGTTCCGCGGATAACATCGTATAATTACGGTAAAATCGGCAAAGTTATTTTAAAAACTTTGCTGGCGACATCAGCCATGGTTTTGGCATGCCTGTATCTTAAAGAAAAAATCAATATATTCATCGCCATAATTTTATCAGGCATGGTTTATTTATCGGCTTTATACGCCGCCAAAGGCTTTGGCAAGGAAGATATCGCGAGTATTTTTAAATCATTCTCACGGACATGAAAATATTATTATTCACATTGGAATATCCTCCGTTTAACGGCGGCGTCGCCAATTACTGTGGCAATTTAATCAAATATTGGCCTGATCCGGATTCAATCTCAAAACTTGACAACAGCGGCGGCAAGCTTATAAACAACAAACTTCCGATATTAAAATGGCTTCCGGCATGTTTGGCCTTGCGCGAAAAAATAAAACAAAATCAAATTGAGCATATATTAGTCGGGCACATATTGCCCTTGGGCTACGCGGCGTTAATTTGTCTGATATTTTATAAAACAAAATACTCGGTGATTCTGCACGGCCTTGATTTGTCTTCGGCGATCGCCAATTCAAGAAAAAAATTTTTTGCCGGAAAAATATTGCTGAACGCGGATAAAATAATCTGCGCGAACAGCCGCGTAGCCGAAATAGCCCGTGAAAATTTTCCCGGAACCGGCCATAAAATAATAACAGTCAATCCGGGCGTAGAAAACCGCGCAACCCGCGATCCGCAGACCATGGCGCGATTACGCGATAAATATAATCTGCGCGGCAAGATAATCCTTTTATCCGTGGGCAGGCTTGTGAAACGCAAAGGCTTTGACTCTGTTATTCGTTCAATGCCGCAAGCTTTGGAAAAAATACCCAATTTATATTATGTTATTTTGGGAGACGGTCCCGAATTGAAAAATTGCGAATCGCTGATCGCCGATCTTGGATTAAGCGGAAATGTCAAGATAATCAGCGGCGCCGGCGGCATTGAACGCGATAACTGGTATGGCGCGTGCGACATTTTCATAATGGCTTCAAAAAATATCAACGGTGATTTTGAAGGATTCGGCATAGTCTATCTTGAAGCCAATTCATCCGGAAAACCGGTAATAGCCGGCGACAGCGGCGGAGTAAGGGACGCGGTCATAGACGGCTTAAACGGCTTATTAGTCAACCCTGAAAGTTCCGGCCAAATCGCTTCGGCAATCATAAAATTGGCGCAAAACCAATCTTTAAGGCAGCGACTCGGAGAACAAGGCAAAAAAAGAGCGATCAAAGAATTCAACTGGGAGAAGCAAATAAATAAAATCTATAATTTTATTAACTTATGATCAGCATTATAATACCTGTCTACAATCAAGCCGAACATTTGGAAAATTGCCTTGCGAGCATTAAAAAGCAAACGAACGATAATTATGAAATTATCATTGTTAACGACGGCTCAACCGATAACATAGCCGAAGCAATTAAAAAATTCAAGCAAATTTTCGGATTCAAACTTTCTTATTATGAACAAGAAAACAGGGGAGCATGCTCGGCAAGAAACAAAGGCGCCGAATACGCCAAAGGAGAGTATATAATATTTTGCGATGCGGATATTATTATGGAACCTAATATGCTTGAAGTCATGCTTAAAACTTTGGAAAACAGCCCTGACGCCGGATTTTGCTACTCATCTTTCGCGTGGGGACTGAAAAAATTCAAGCTTTGGCCTTATGACTCGGAAAAATTAAAAAAAATGCCTTACATAACCACGGCTTCGCTTGTCAGAATAAAATATTTTCCGGGTTTTGACGAAACATTGAAAAAATTTCAAGATTGGGATCTCTGGCTTTCCATGATGGAACAAGGACGCGCCGGAATATGGATTGATAAAATACTTTTTAAAATTTCAACCGGCGGAACGCAAACCATGAGCGGCTGGCTTCCGTCTTTGGCTTACAAATTATTTCCTTGGCTTCCTCAAGTTAAAAAATACCGCCAAGCCATGGAAATAATCAAAAAAAAGCATAATTTATCATGAAAAATAAAAGCATAACAAGTTTTGCCTGCGTTGTCATTTCGGCCGAGATGCTGTCGTTTTTAGGCTACTATTATCAGATAATCAACTTCATCTCATTCTTCGCCATAGCGGCGATAGTTTTTATTTTGTCGTTGCGCAAATTGGAATACGGATTATTCGCGCTTTTGGCCGAACTAATAATCGGGTCTTTCGGTTATTTGTTTTACTTTGAAAACAACGGATTTAAAATATCCATCCGCATAACTTTATGGCTGATTATCATGTCGGTCTGGCTGGCGAACGAAATAACCAAATTTATAAAAACTAAAAAATTTGAAATTTATTTTTTCCGTTCGTCTTATTTGTTTTATTTTTTATTTTTATTTATTTTTATAATTTTCGGGGCGATAAACGGCTTCGCGCGCGGCAATTTATTTAATGACATTTTTTTTGATTTCAATAATTGGCTTTATTTCCCGCTGATTTTCCCGATATTCTCTGTTTTCCAAAATGACGATAACTTAAAAACAGCCAAACAAATATTTTTAGTTTCCATAATTTGGCTAAGCGTGAAAACGATTATTTTAGCTTACATTTTTTCTCATAATTTTATTTTTTTTATTCCTGATATTTATCTTTGGATTAGGCAAAGCGGGGTAGGGGAAATAACTCAAGTGGTTCCGGGATTCAGCAGAATATTCATGCAATCGCATATTTTCGTTTTAATCGGATTTTTCGCTTTGCTGTTTTACCTGCCGAAACGCTCGCAGAACAGCTACGCGCCGATTTTAGCTCTGCCTTTATCGGCGATAATAATCAGTTTCTCGCGAAGCTTTTGGATTGGGCTGGCGGTCGGCGGATTTTTTTTCTTGATGGCCATAATCTTCAAATTGAAAATAAAATTGAAAAAATTCATTGCTTTAAATTCAATCGCTTTATCGGCCGCGGTTTTAAGCCTCGCGCTGGCTTTTTTTATTGTTAAATTCCCTTTCCCCGCGCCTGCCGGAAATTTTGACGCGACAAATTTATTAAGCCAAAGAGCCTCTCAAATTTCAAGCGAAGCCGGAGTTTCTTCAAGGTGGCGCCTTCTGCCTCAATTATGGAAAGAAATAAAAAAATCCCCGATTTCAGGCCAAGGATTCGGAGCTACAGTAACTTATCAGAGCTACGATCCGCGTATTTTGAAAACTAACAGCCAAGGCGAATATACGACTTACGCCTTTGAATGGGGCTGGCTTGATATTTGGCTTAAATTGGGAATTCTCGGCCTTACAGCTTATATTATTTTATTTATCAAGCTTATTTTTGACGGATTAAAAATAAATTCCCGCTTGTCTTTATCGTTAACCGCTGGATTGATAATAATATTTTTTGTAAGCATTTTCAGCCCTTACGCGAATCATCCTCTGGGAATAGGATATATAATCGCGGCCGCGGCGATAATGGAAAAATTAAAAATCACCATTATACGCCCTTGCGTTAATCCCTAATTTACTGTATATTTTAAATTATATTATTTATTTTTATCAAACATTATGACTGATCAAATTATCTCAAAAGAAGGATATGATAAATTAAAAAAAGAACTTGACGAAAGAGTCGGAATTAAAAGACTTGAAATAGCCAAAAAAATTGAATCGGCTAAAGAATTGGGGGATTTAAGCGAAAACGCCGAATACGCCGAGGCCAAAGACGAACAAGCTTTCAATGACGGAAGAATCGGGGAGCTTATGGCCTTGCTAAAAAATGTAACCGTAGTGCAAAATAGCGGCGATAAATGCAAAATAGGCATGGGCTCAAAAATAAAAGCGTCGTCTGAAGGAAAAACAAGAGAATTTACCATCGTCAGTTTCAACGAAGCCAATCCAAGCGATGGGAAAATTTCCAATGAATCTCCATTGGGAGTGGCTTTTATCGGAAAAAAGAAAGGCGAAAAAATAACCGTCAATACGCCTCGCGGATCCATGGTTTATGAAATTTTAGAAGTTGAATAACAATATGATGAAAATAAACGAACGTGAAGACAGAATCAAAAAATTGGAAGAACTGAAAAAAATAGGCATTGATCCTTATCCCGCTAAAACGGATAAAAATTATTCTATCGGCGCGGTTTTAACGAACTTTGAAGAATTACAAAAAAATGCGGCCGAATTAAAATTAGCCGGGAGACTAAGAAGCTTGCGCGCGCATGGCAATTTAACTTTCGCGCATTTGCAGGACGGGACAAATAAAATACAGCTGGCCTTTTCCAAAAAAGAAATCGGAGCCGACAGCTATAAAATATTTTTCAAATACATCGGCGTAGGCGATTTTCTGCAAATCTCGGGAACAGCTTTTTTAACGCATAATGGAGAAAAAAGCGTCATGGTAAAAAGCTGGAAATTGCTCTCCAAGGCCATAATGCCTTTGCCGGAAAAATGGCACGGCCTCGCGGACGAAGAAGAATCGCTAAGAAAACGCTATTTGGATATTTTATTCAACGAAAATGTAAAAGAAATATTCATCAAGCGCGCCAAATTCTGGCAATCCATACGCGAATTTCTAATTGATAAAGGATTTTTGGAAGTTGAAACGCCGATTTTGGAAAATACCGCCGGCGGCGCCGACGCCAAGCCTTTCATAACGCATCATAACGCGCTAAATTTGGATGTTTATTTGAGAATTTCCATGGGAGAATTATGGCAAAAACGCTTGATGGTAGCCGGATATGAAAAAACTTTTGAAATCGGCAGGCAGTTTAGGAATGAGGGAATGGACGCGGAACATTTGCAGGATTACACGCAGATGGAATTTTATTGGGCTTACGCCGATTATGAAGACGGCATGAAATTAACGGAAGGGCTGTTCAAGAGCGCGGCTTTGAAAACTTTCGGAACTCTTGAATTTAAAATTAAAAATTTCAGCGTTGATTTGGGAAAAAAATGGGAACGCTATGATTATGTTGAAACCGTAAAAAAATACACCGGCGTTAATATCTTGGAAGCGAATATTGAAGAAATTGAAAAAAAACTGAAAAAACTGAAAATAGAATACGATAAAAAAGGATTTAACAAAACGCGCGCGATTGACAATCTATGGAAATATTGCCGAAAACAGATTGCCGGACCGGGATTTTTGGTCGGCGTGCCTGTATGCGTCTCTCCATTGGCAAAACGCGATGAAAAAAATCATGAATTAAGCCAAAGATTCCAAGTGATTATCGCCGGCTCGGAATTAGGCAACGGCTATAGCGAGCTTAACGACCCTCTTGAGCAGGCGGAAAGATTCAAAGAACAAGCTAAATTAAGGGAAGCCGGAGACGATGAAGCTCAAATGTTTGATCAAGATTTCGTGGAAGCGCTTGAATACGGCATGCCGCCGACTTGCGGATTTGGAATGAGCGAGCGGGTATTCGCGTTTTTAATGGATAAGCCGGGGCGTGAATGCCAAATTTTTCCTTTAATGAAGCCAAAACAATAACATGAAAACCGTAATAGCTTTCGGCACATTTGATATTTTACATCCCGGACATATGAATTTTTTGTCGCAAGCCGCTAAACACGGCGATTTAATCGCCGTTATAGCGCGAGACAAGACTGTCCAGCAAATTAAAGGCAAATTGCCGCGCCACAATGAAAAAGAGCGCCTGCGAGCCGTTAAAGGCCTAAAATTGGCCTCTAAGGCGATATTGGGCAGTTTAACGGACAAATACGCGGCTATAAAAAAATATCAGCCCGACACAATCGCTTTAGGCTATGATCAAACATATTTTACGGAACAGCTTGGGCAAAAATTGAAAAAAATAAAATTAAAAACAAAAATAATCAAATTAAAACCTTTCAAGCCGAATAAATACAAAACATCAATTTTAAAAAATTCCATTACTATATGTTAGACATAAAATTTATCAGAGAAAA
>JAZDFM010000002.1:0-13580 GCA_043807825.1 bacterium
ATCTATACTGAACTGGCATGCAAATGGGATTTCCACAAGGAAAGATTTTAAGTTTACGGCCGATATGGCATCGTAAGCTCATAATCAATCCTCTAAAAATATGTCCCAAGACAAAAAAGCCGGCTCAGCCGGTTCAAGAAACAAAAAAACCTACACCGCCCAATTTAAGTTTGACCGTATCGTTGACATCCTGAAAGGCGGCAGTGCCGCCGAGATTGGACGGAAATACGATGTGAATCCGAGTCTGCTCTACCTTTGGCGAAACCAGCTCGTCGAGCGCGGAGTTAAGGCATTTGAGAACTCTCCGGACAAGACTCTCGGAGAATTAAAAACCAAGGTGGCCAGATTGGAACAGATGTTGGGCAAAAAAGAGGTGGAATTGAATCTGCTAAAAAATTTTTCAGATTTTTACTCATCCCGAAACATGCCATAGTCAAATTCGCCAGGGAGCAGACTGAATCAGGCCTGTTTTCCATCAGCCGAATCTGCGAGTTATGCGGCATTTCCAAGAATACCTACTACGGGCATAAGGGCAGACTGTTGCGGTTATGGAGCCTGGGATTAAAACGCAAACTGCGCGCCTCCAAGAAAAGCGTGATTAAAGAAATTCTGGAGAGCCTGGCCAATCGGGTTAACCTGCTCATCAGGACGAATATTGTTAAGCCATTTCAGGCTGTAAGTTCGGATATTACTGAGATTATTTACAACCACGAACGATTGCGCACCAGCCTTAATTTGCAATCTCCGAAAAGATACACTTTAAATTTTATTAAAAAAAATCCCAAATAATTTGCCAAATAACAGTATAGTATTTCTAGGGATTGACAATACGGCAAACATCAGATATGCCGAAACATTATATTGAAACCTTCTCTATTTTTAACTTTATTTTTTCTCCGTTGATATCAACTTCCCCGCCTTCAAATTCAGATTCCTCTATTTTCTCGCTCAAAGTGTCTTTTTTCAATTCATCCGACATTTCATCAAATACTTTCTTTATTAACACGGCTTCGCATTGACAGCTTAAAATAATCTTATCTTGAATAGTTAATCCGGCGTTCTTGCGCATATTATTAACCTTCCTCACAATTTCCCTCTTCAATCCTTCCAATTTCAAATCATCGGTGATTTCCGTGTCTAATTCAACTTTCAATTCTCCGGCGCCTTTTTCAACGGCGATATTTTTAACATTCAATTCGTCTTTGATAAGCCATTCGTATTCTTCGCCTAATTCGCAATTCGCGATCCGCAACTCATTCAGCGCTTGGCGGACTTTTATTCCGGCTTCGTCTCTTTTCGCCAGCCCCAATTCAACGATCTTCCTCGCCGTCTCCATTTCCGCCAAAATTTTTTCGCCGATCATTTCTCGCTTGGCTTCCGGCCATTTTTCCAAATGCACGGATTCTGCGCCATGCGCGACTCCCAATTCTTGATAAATATGCTCCGCGATAAACGGCGTGAAAGGCGCCATTATTTTCGCCAAATCTTTTAAGACAACACGCAAAGTTTTTAAAGCCGCGCTCTTATCGCTTTGATTGCCTCCCTTGAATCTTTCCCTTGATCTGCGCACATACCAAGTTGACAAATCATTCACAAAAATAGGAATTTCGCGGATGGCATGCAAATTATAGTTGTCCATTTTTCCCGAAACAGCCTGTTTTGTTTGCTCCAATCTGGCAATCACCCATTTGTCCAAAATATTATCCGAATATTTTTCATCCGAACCGCCGGCATCGCCGCCTTGAGCGAACATTTTGTAAAAAGACAAAACATTAAGCAGGACATTGAAAAATCTTGTCTGCTCGGACAAATCTTTTTCCGAAAAATTTATATCGTCAGACTTCATCACCGGCGAAGCGCAAAAATAATATCTTAAAGAATCGGCTCCGTATTTTTCAAGAATTTCCATGGGGTCGGGATAATTTTTCAATCTTTTAGCCATCTTTTTACCGTCTTCGGCCAAAACGATTCCGTTAACAATCACATTGTTGAACGCTCGACTGTCTTTGATCGCCGTTCCAATAACATGAAGATAATAGAACCAGGCGCGCGTTTGGTCAACTCCTTCGGCGATGAATTCGGCTGGAAAATTCGCTTCAAATTTTTCTTTATTCTCAAAAGGATAATGCGTCTGCGCATAAGGCATTGAGCCCGAATCAAACCAAGTGTCCAAAACATCCGGAACGCGCTTCATTGCGCCGGCGCACTTTTCGCATTTAAAAGTTATTTTATCAACTATATGCTTATGCAAATCCGTAATTTTTTCGCCGCTTATTTTTTCCAGCTCGGCGACCGAACCGAATACTTTCATTTCTCCGCAGGAGCATCGCCAAATCGGAATTACGCTTGCCCAAAATCTCTGCCTGCTTACGGACCAATCCCTGGCTCCTTCAAGCCAATTTCCAAAACGGCCCTGCTTGATATGGGATGGCGACCAATTTATTTCCTTCGCCAACTCCAAAGCCCGGCTTTTGATTTTAGTTACGGCGACGAACCATGATGTTGTCGCGTAATTTATCAACGGCGTATCGCATCGCCAGCAATGAGGATAGCTGTGCTCGTATTTTTCTTTATGAAAAAGCAGATTATTATGAGCCAAATATTTTATTATTTCCACATCCGTTTTTTGCGTGTCTCCGGCCGGCTTCACATTCATTCCTGAAAATTCCCCGGCTTCTCGCCTAATCGTTCCGTCCATATTCACATGTTGTATAAAAGGCAGGTTGTATTTTTTGCCCAAATTCATATCGTCTTCGCCGAACGCCGGAGCTATATGGACAACGCCTGTGCCTTCCTCCGTTGTCACAAAATCAGCTGAATAAATTTTCCAGCCGTTTTCTTTATTTTCCAAATTTTCATTGTTTGAATAATAATCAAATAACGGCTTGTATTTCTTTCCAACCAAATCTTTGCCTTTAATTATATCTTTTATATCCACCTGCAAAGTATATTTATTATCTGTTCCAAATCCATACACTTTAATATTATCTTTTGATTCATTAGAATATTCATTTTTTAAAATATCTTTAGCTAAAATAACAAACCACTCCTTATTAACAGAATTGGCGTAATTATCACCAGGCTGAGTAAATGTTGCTTCTGAAAGAATTTTTGCCTTTACATAGCCAATATCTTTCCCAACCGCCAACGCCGCATTGCCGATTAAAGTCCACGGCGTGGTTGTCCATGCCAAAACAAAAGTTCCCGGCTCGTCCGCCAATTCAAATTTAACCGTCGCCGACAAATCTTTTATGGTTTTATATCCATCGGCTATTTCTTGCTGGGACAAAGTTGTTTCGCACCGCGGGCAGATATGCATTGAACGATACCCTTCGTAGATCAAGCCCTTATCCCATAACTGCTTAAAAACCCACCAAACCGATTCCATAAAATCCAAATCCATTGTTTTGTAATCGTTTTCCATGTCCGCCCAACGGCCCAAGCGCCTGATCACTTTTTTCCATTCTCCGACATAGCTTAAAACTTTGGAACGGCATATTTCATTAAATTTTTCCACTCCCAAATTTTCTATCTCTTTCTTATTTTTAATCCCCATTTCTTTTTCGGCGATATTTTCAATCGGCAGTCCGTGGCAATCCCAGCCCCATTTTCTTTCAACGCGATAACCTTTCATTGTCCAATATCTGGGAACAATATCTTTCATTATGCTGGCGACGATATGCCCGTAGTGCGGCGTGCCGGTCGCGAACGGCGGCCCGTCGTAAAAAACATAATCGCCTTTAGAATTTCCGCCGGCAGGCCTGCCTGCGGAGGCAGGCGGATTGGCAACCGATTTCTCAAAAATTTTATTTTTCTCCCAAAAATCCAAAATGCCTTCTTCCATTTTCGGAAAAAAATTATCCTCTTTTTTTACATTTTGTTGTTTATCAGGCATACGAAAATTTCACGAATTATTCATTTATTTTAGCCCAAATAAAGCTAAATGTCAAAATTCAATTTTCATTTTATTCCCATTCAATCGTCGCCGGAGGCTTGGAAGTATAATCATAAACCACGCGGCCAATCCCTTTCACTTCATTGGTTATCCTTTCGCTCACGCGGCATAAAAATTCATGCGGCAAATCGGACACGCTGGCTGTCATAAACACGCTTGTGTCAACCGCGCGAAGAGCCAAAACATAGTTGTAAGAACGGTCATCGCCCGCCACTCCGACGCTCTTGTCGGAAGTTAAAACCGCGAAGGCCTGGCCTATTCCGTAATATTTTCCGGCCGACATCAATTCTTGCATGAATATCGCGTCGGCTTGCCGCAATATTTTCAATTTTTCCTTGGTCACATCGCCTTTAATCCGTATGGCTAAAGCCGGCCCGGGAAAAGGATGCCTGCCCCAAATAGCTTTTGGCAATCCGAGATCGCGCGCCAGCGCTCGGACTTCGGCTTTAAAAATATTTCTGAAAGGCTCTATCAGTTTAAATCCCATTTTTTTCGGCAATCCTCCGACATTGTGGTGGGATTTAATTATTGACGCGCCGCCTCCTCCCGATTCAATCACATCCGGATACAAAGTTCCCTGAGCTAAAAATTTTATTTTGATTTTATCGGATTTTTCCAATTTCTCGGCTTCTTTTTCAAAAATCTCAATAAACAGCCGGCCAATAATTTTTCTTTTCAATTCCGGATCGGAAACGCCGGCCAATTCTTTCAAAAATACATTTTCCGCGCCGATAACTTTCAGATTCACTCCAGTTTGCTTTAAAATTTCTACGACATCCAGTTCTTCATTTTCGCGCAACAATCCATTATTAACAAACACGGCGATAAAACGCTTGCCTATCGCTTGATTCATGAGAACCGCCAAAGTAACGCTGTCAACGCCTCCGGAAACCGCTCCCAAAACATAATCATCGCTTCCGGCAAGATTTCTAATCTGTTTTACGGCTTCGCCTTTAAAAAGCGACATTTTCCATTTTCCGCCGGCGCCGCAAATCCGCCGTAAAAAATAATTTATCATTTTCCTGCCGCCTTGAGTATGTTCAACTTCGGGATGGAATTGCAAGCCGAAAATTTTTTTCTCTTCGCAAGCCATCGCCGCTATCCGGCAGTTTGGGCTTTCGGCAATCGCTTTAAAGCCTCTCGGCATTTTGATAACTTGGTCGCGATGGCTCATCCAGACTTTTATTTTTTTATTCATGCCTTCAAAAACAGAATTTTTATTTTTCAAAACAGACAATTCAATCCGGCCATATTCGCCTTTTTCTCCTTTGCTCACTTTGCCTCCAAGCGAATGAGCAATCAACTGATGTCCGTAACATACGCCAAGTATCGGAATTCCTAAGCCAAAAATTTTTTTATCCGGCGATAAAGCGTTTTTCGCGTAGACGCTATCGGGCCCTCCGGAGATGATCAGCCCCGAAGGCCGGCGGCGCTTTATTTCTTCGGCCGAAATATC
This sequence comes from bacterium, assembly GCA_043807825.1. Classification (GTDB taxonomy): domain Bacteria; phylum Patescibacteriota; class Patescibacteriia; order Patescibacteriales; family GWC2-42-12; genus JACPHD01. The sequence continues at coordinate 5,412 of JAZDFM010000002.1, forward strand.
AAAATTAACGATTTCGGAATAAACGCCGCATCCGCGCGCGCTGTCCGCTAAAAGTTTCGCCACCTGCGATCCGCAATCCAAAACCAAAACCGTATTATTTTTTTTATTTTTAATTTCCGATTCCATAATTTTATATTAAATCTTGTTAAAAAATATTTTTTCTCCAAAACTATTGTTGACAATTTTTTTTTATGATATAATTAAAGCATAAAAGAAAATCACATAACCGAAAAAAGATTTTTAACAAAATTTTTTTTCAAAATGAAAGGGGGTGTTAAAAAAATATGGCAAAGAAAAAAGCGGCCAAGAAGACAGCCAAGAAAACAGCGAAAAAAAAGAAGAAATAGTTTATAAAGAAGGACTCTATAAAAACAGAAGCGGAATAAAACCGCTTCTGTTTATTTTTCAAAACAAACTTCTCTGCTTGTTTTTCTTTTTCTCCTGCTCGCTGAAAATTTTAATTTCCCCGTATTGCCCGTCAAATCCGGGATTGATAATCAGTTTGCCTTCGCGCGCGCGCCCGATTGCTTCAACAATGGCCGCGCCGGTTATCTTGCTCAAATCTTTTAAGCTAATATTCAATAAAATATCAAGCTCGTTGCCGGCTGATTTTATTAAATTCGCGTACTCAAATTTAACTTTTTTTGAATGCCTTGATTTAACATCAATCGCCTGCGCGATGATTTTATCAAGCTCAACCAATTTTTTAAAAGGAGCGGCATTTTTCAGTTTAAAGCCGGCGGGCCTGTCGGCCAACTCGCTCACTCTGCTCATCACGCCGACAGTGAGAGATTTTTTGCAAACCGGGCATACTCCTTTTAACCTTTCCGTCTGCTCCGGAGAAAAAACAACTCCGCAATCGCGATGGCCGTCGTAATGGTACATGCCTTCTTCCGGATAAAATTCAATCGTAAATTCCATTCCGCTTTTTTCCGGATTATTTTTTTTATCAACAACCGTTTTACAACAACTGTGGATAACATCGCGCGAAAAAATTTTTTTATTTTTTATAATATCGTAAATTTCATCGTAGCCGATATTTTTCATTTCAAAAACATTGGCTTCGCGCGCGATGTTGGGCAAAGAGTGGGCATCGGAATTTGAAAGAATGGTTAATCCGTCCAAAGCCGACAGCCTCCAATTCATTTCCGGATCGCTTGATAATCCCGTTTCCAAAGCGTAAATATTTTTTGCGTATTCATGAAAACATTCTTCTATTTTGTCAAAACCGGATTTTGATCCGAAAACCGCGAACCACGGAGTCCAAATGTGCGCCGGATAAATTAAAAATTTAGGATGAATGCCAAAACACAATTTGCAAAGCTCAACGGCGCTCATGCCCAAAATCGGCCGGCCGTCGGAGCGGATATTGTATTTTTTATCCAAAAAATTATTCAACTTTTCGGCCGCTTCAATATTCGGCGCGTGGATCACCAAATGAATCCGCCTGCACTTACCGCCGTCTTTATAAATCAACGCTACTTCGGAAGATAAAATAAATTTCACTTTATCGTCTTTCGCGCTTTTCAACTTATACAATCCGCTATATTCGCCCCCTTTAACAAAGGGGGGCAGGGGGATTTCTTCCAGCTTATTTTTTATATCCGCGAACCAAGCCGGAAAAGTAAAATCTCCGGTGGCTATTATATCAACGCCCTTAATTCGGCAAGCCGCGCCGATATTTTCCAGCGTCAGCTCCGGAGAGCACGAGCGGGAATATTTGGAATGTATATGCAAATCTAAAATTTGTCGCATAAATTATCCTGTATCATCTTAAAATTCCGTGGATAATGGCAAATTTTCGCGCGAGGACTGTTTGAGCCCAAGCAATCTTGGGCGAGTTCCGCAGTAGAAAATTTGCTGTTATCCACGGAATTTATCATGTCTAATATTTTTAACTATATTTATTCAGACTACCTTTTCCTTTTATCCGCTTCAGCCAGCTGTTCCGGAGTATTTATGCCGAACCACTCATCGGAATTTTTCAATTTAACCGCGCCGAATTTTGACCGGCTTAATAAAGCTTCTTCAACGAAACTTGGCAAGCCGTATTCTCCCAAGCCGCTTATCGGCTTTAAATTCAAATAATGCTTTTTAAACCAACCTCTTTTAAAACAAAAAGTATTGGTATTGATTTCTTTGATTTTTTCCAGTTCTGGCGACATATTTTCTTTTTCCACGACTTTGATTATGTTGCCGTCGGCGCCGCGCGCAACGCGCCCCAATCCGCTTGGATCATCCGGCTCGCAAGTCAAAATACTAATACCGTTATTACCAGCCAAATGCGTTTCCATCAATTCATAAAGCGAGCTGAATTTATAAAACGCCGAATCGTCGCCGTTCAAAACCAAAAAATCATCAAATTTCTCAGGCAAAGCTTTTTCCCCGATCATGGAGGCATGGGCGGTTCCCATCCGTTCGGACTGCAAAGCGTAAATATACCCCAAGCCGATTTTCTCTTTAACCGATTCGGCGCGGAATCCGACAACCAAGCAAATCTGATTTTTATCAAACCCGCCATTTTCCAATTCTTTCAAAATATAGCCGATAATCGGCCGCCCGTTTATTTCATGCAATACCTTCGGCAAATCCACGCATCCGAGCCTTTTGCCTTGCCCGGCCGCCAGAATAACAACGCCGAATTTTTTCAAAACGCCATTCATCATAATTATCTTAAATTTAATTCTTTAATTTTATTTTCTTCCCGTTCTTCCCGCGTAATTTCAAACAACTCGCGCGCGCTGTTTTCCGCTTTACCATTATACGGCCCTTTAACAAGCCTCAATTCCCCTTTTTTCAATATCTTCAGCATTTGTTCGGCTTCGCTTAAATTATCGTTGATAATCAAAACTTCTTCGTTTTTTTTGCCGAGCGATTTCAAATATTCGCTTTGGCTTTTATCCTTGTCTTCAAAAATTATTTCATCAAAATATTTTTTTATGCTCAAATTTTTTATTTTCTCTTTCTGCCATTGCTTATACCCGAAAGTCATTAAAATCAATTCATACCCCCTTTGCTTAAAATGCTCCAGAACTTTTTCAACTCCGAATTTCAAATAATCGTCAATATCCAGAAATAATTCTTTGACTTCCGCTTTCATTTTTTCGGAAGTTTCATCGTCAATCCTCCCATTTTTTTTCAAAATTGACAAATACTCGCCAAGATTAAAATTAACGCCCTCGCTCTTGAAATATTTTTCATAGTCGGCCTTGAAATTCTCGCCTAAAATTTCAGCCATTTTTTCCTTGAACTCCGCCGTATCCAGCAAAGTGTAATCCAAATCAAAAATTATTTTCATAAATTATATATTATTTTAGCCAGCTTGTCCGAATCATGCCTGATCAGCGAACGCAAATTCGCCAACGCGTCATTCTTCCCTGCGTTATAAATTTTATGGCTAAGCAAATTATGGCTTAATATTTTAATTTTGCTGTTTTTGCTTAAATCTCCGGCCGCGACCAAACTTTCTCCTTGCCGCAGATATTTTTTTAAAATTTTCTCGCTTGGCTTTTCTTTATTGTAAATAACATAATCAATTGTCCCTTCGCCCGAATATTTTTCCAAAGCGTTAACATAATCAACCGCCGAGAAGCCGTCTGTCTGTCCGGGTTTTGTCATCAGATTGCTTACATAAATAACTTTCGCTTTTGATTTTTTAACGGCTTCGCTCAAGCCTTTCACTAAAAAATTCGGAATCAAGCTTGTGTATAAATCTCCCGGATTGATAATAATTTTATCAGCCTGTTTGATGATCGGAATAATCTCCGGATTGATCGAAGCCGCGGGGCGCAAATACAGCTTCTTCAAAGCCATCAAATCCGACAAATTTCCATAAATTTTATTCTCGCCGATTATTTTTTTGCCGCTTTTCAGCTCGGCCGCCAGCCGGGAATTTTTCAAAGTAACCGGCAAAACCTGCCCCCTGATGCGCAAAATATGGCCGGCTTCTTTAATGGCCGAATCCATGCCTCCGGTTATTTTTTCCAGAGTGGAAAGAAAAATATTGCCAAAACTATGCCCTGACAATCCTCCGTTCGCATAGCGATAATTGAACAATTCCCTCATCAGCCGGCTTGATTTGGAAAGCGCGACCAAGCATTGCCTCGCGTCGCCCGGAGGCAAAACTCCCAATTCATCCCGTAAAACTCCGGAAGATCCGCCGTCATCAGCCATGCTCACAATCGCGGACAAATCTACCGAATATTTTTTCAAACCCGACAAAACCATAAAACTCCCGGATCCTCCGCCAATAGTAACGATTTTTTGTTTTTTCATAAAAAATTAAATTCTTTAACTAACTCTGCTTGGAAAAATTATTTTTATCGCGCATATGAAATTGTAGCAACTTTGTAAAAAATTGCCCAAATTTCATTTAAGCAAAAAACAATTTTCCCGAATATATCTATAAACTGAATCATAATTTAAAAATCCATTCTAAATTCTTTGCCCCAATCCTGAAAACCCAAACGCGAATACAAAGCGTGGACTTTTGGCCTTTCGTTTCTTGAAGTTCCGATCAATTTATAGCAACCATTTTCTTTGGCCGCTTTAATCAACGCTTCAATTATCTTCGTGCCCAAGCCTTGGCTCCTGTATTCTTCTTCGACAAAAACATCTTCCATAAAACCGAAAGGCTTTTCATGCAAATCGTTTTTTAAAATATACAAATAAGCATGACCGATTTCTCTGCCATTATCTTCCATGAACAATTTAATGCCTCCGGAGCTAATTTTTTTTTGTTTTATATTCATAAAATTTTTGTCATTGCGAGGAGCCCCGCATCTGCGGGGCGACGAAGCAATCTCACAAACTATTATTTTAACAAATTGTCCGTTAGATTGCCGCGCTCTCCGCCAGCCGGCGGATCGCTCGCAATGACAGTTAATTATTCCACGGTTACGCTTTTCGCCAAATTTCTCGGCTTATCAACATCCCTTCCGTTCAAGACAGCCATGTGATAAGCGAAAAGCTGTAAAGGTATGGCCGACAAAATGGGCGTGAGCATTTCCAAAGTCTTGGGAATACAGATAACATCATCCGCCAAATTTTCCATTTGCTTATCGCCTTCCGTCGCGATGGCGATAATTTTTCCGCCGCGCGATTTGATTTCCTGCATATTGCTTAAATTTTTTTCGTAAACGCTGTCTTGCGGCGCGATTATCAGCGACGGAAAATCTCCGTCAATCAGCGCGATGGCGCCGTGCTTCATTTCGCCGGAAGCAAAACCTTCGGCATGAATATAAGATAATTCTTTCAATTTAAGCGCTCCTTCAAAAGCCGCCGGCTGGTTATATTTTCTTCCCAAATAAGCGAAATGCTTGGCTTGATAATATTTTTCGGCAATGCTTTTTATTTGATCGTTTAGCAATAAAACTTTTTTTATTTTTTCCGGCATATCCGACAATTCTCTGATTATTCTCTGCCCGGTTACAACGGACATATGCCTTTGCCTGCCAAGCAAAATTGTTAAAAGCGCCAAAATCGTCACTTGAGAAGTGAAGGCTTTGGTTGAAGCCACGGAAATTTCAGGTCCGATATGATTATACACTCCCGCGTCGGTTTCGCGGGCGATGGTTGAGCCGACAGCGTTGACTATTCCCAAAGCCAAAGCTCCTTTTTCTTTTGCCTCTTTCACGGCGGCCAAAGTATCCGCGGTTTCTCCGGACTGGCTTATGGCTATTATCGCGGTTTTATTGTCAATAACAGGCTTGCGATAGCGAAATTCGGAAGCATAATCAACTTCGCACGATATGCCGGCATATTCTTCAAGCATATATTCTCCGATCAAACCCGCGTTTCTCGCCGTGCCGCAAGCGATTATGGTTATTCTATCAATATCGCGCAGTTTATTCAATAAAGATTCAAGCCCACCGAGCTTAACTTTTCCTTGCTCCGGAATGGTCCTGCCTCGCATGCTGTCCATTACGGTTTCCGGCTGTTCAAAAATTTCTTTAAGCATGAAATGCGCGTAGCCTTTTTTTTCGCATTTTGAAATATCCCAATCTATATTATCTATTTTTTTATCTATCGCTTGATTTTTCAAATTGATGATTTTAAATCCGTTTCCGTTTATTTCGGCTATTTCTCCATCTTCAAGATAAATTATTTGCCGCGTATAATTAACAATCGCCGAAACATCGGAAGCAACAATCGTCTGGTTTTCAGCCAAGCCGACAATTAAAGGCGACCCGCGCTTCGCGGCCAAAATTTTATCAGGCTCATCGGAACAGAACAAAACCAATCCGTAAGTTCCTTTTAGCATCGGCAAAACTTCAACTAAAGCTTCGGTTAAATTGCCCTGATAAAAATCTTCTATTAAGTGGGCGATAACTTCGGTATCGGTTTCTGATCTGAAATTATGTCCGCTCGCTTCAAGCCGTTCTTTCAGCTCTTTGTAATTTTCAATAATCCCATTATGCGCGAGCCAAATTTTGTTTTTACAGTCTGTATGAGGATGCGCGTTAGCTTCGGTCGGCGCTCCATGAGTCGCCCAGCGGGTATGCGCGATGCCAATATTCGCCCCCTTTAACAAAGGGGGGTGGGGGGGATTTATTTTTTTTTCAAGCTCGCTTATCCGCCCTACCGACTTAACCGCAAAAACTTCGCCGCACGACAAAACAGCGATGCCGGCCGAATCATAGCCGCGATATTCCAAACGGTTTAAGCCGTCAATTAAAATCGGCAAAGCGTTGTTTTTTCCGATGTATCCGATTATTCCGCACATACCCTCTATTGTCATTGCGAGGAGCTTCAGCGACGAAACAATCTCACGAACAACATTATTATATTAATTTCCACATTTGTAAAAACAAAATCTTCTGCGTTTCGTAAATCATCTTATTTTCAATAATCACGCCGACGGGATTGCCATAGCTGTCGCGCGAAATAAAAGCGCACTTACCGGCGTAAATTAAAATATAAGTCATGTTGCTTTCACCGCTTTTTTCAGTTTTCAGCCATTTACGCTCATCCATGCCGTAAGTTCCGCCGCCTTCCGATAAAGAAATAGTATTGGCTTTAATATTGTTTTTAATTCTTTTTTTATTAAAATCCGGATAAGCGCCGTGAACATCTTCTCGCACGCCAGCGGCCGAATAAACATAATAATTTTTATCAGCCTGATTTTTCATTGACGACAAAATATCATCCAAAATAAATTTTACTCCGGCTTTGCCTTCATAAAACTTCGCCGTGGGCTTTCCTCCGCCTTTTTCCTGAAGAGATTTTAACTCGGGAATCATGTTTCTTATTTTTTCTTCGGCTTCTTTTAAATCCTGCCCGCGGTCGGCCAGCAATTTTAAAATTCTTTCCGGATCTTCGGCCGCGAAATTCTGCTTGGTATTTTTGTGGAAAAAACTTACAAGGCCGGCTTCCTGCAATTTTTTTAAAATATCATAAGCAGTCCCCCTGTTTAATCCTGAAATAGAGGCTAAATTTCTTACGGAGCTTTCGCCATGCTCAAGCAAAGAAAAATAAACTAAAATTTCTTTGTCGCTTAATCCCAATTTTTTAAATATTTTTGTGTCCATTGCCATTGAATTTTTTAATAATATCTTTTCCGGCCGCGCATTTGAATATTATATTTTCATATCCCTGGCCCTTAATCTCATCCATTAACCGCTTTAATCTGCCGAAATCTTCATGCTGGCAAAATTTAGGGCATCCGACGCAATTTATTTGTTTTATTTTCATAATTTTTTAATTATAGCATTTTGAGATAATCTGTCAATTATTTTTCCACAAAAATTATTTAAACAACAAAAAAATAGCTAAATTAAGCTATTTTTTTATAATACAGTTGTCAATTTTTTCCAATTAAAAAAGCATCATGGTTCCGGCGCCGGCCTACTCTCCCAGGGCTTATGCCCAAGTACCATCGGCGCTGACGAGCTTAACTTCTGAGTTCGGGATGGGATCAGGTGTGGCCTCGTCGCTAGTAGCACCAGAACTATGATGCTTTTTTATAATGTAATAATGCAAATTGTATTTAAAACAAAAATGTGGGAAAATCAAATGGTTTATTAGTACTCCTCGGCTCAATCTGTTGCCAGACTTACACCTAGAGCCTATCAAAGTCATATTCTCTGACTAACCTATGAAACCTAATCTTGAAGACGGCTTCACGCTTAGATGCTTTCAGCGTTTATCCTAACCGAAGATAGCTACCCG
>JAZDFM010000003.1:0-2358 GCA_043807825.1 bacterium
GCGAGTTTTGCGAATTATGCTGTTTATCCTGGCTATCGTATATTGCAAATACGGCCCGGACGATCCGCTGAAATTCACGGATTCTTTCAAATCAAAAGCGATATCCTTATCAATGCCGCTTTTTAAAATAGAATATTTTACCGCGGCCAAAGACACTTTTTCCGCCACTTCGGCCTTGTTTTTCAAACCTCGCGCGCCTCTCATAATTGACAAAACCTCTTTCTCGGCTTCATCCAAAAGCCATTGCCCCAAAATCACATTGCCCAATCGTGAACTCATTTTTCCGTCTTTCAGCCTTACCCATCCGTATCGCAGATGTTCTTCCCGCCCTTTTGATTTCGGCATGGCTATTTCCAAAGCTTTGATAATCACCTTGAAATATTCGGATTGCTCCGGCCCGACCACATGCGTAATTTTATCCGGCTTGTATTCTTTGAATTGCAATTCGGCCAGCCCCATGTCTTTGGCCTCATAAGTCGGATTGCCGTCTGAAGTTATAAAAACACGATTATGCAAGCCGTATTTTTCCCCTTCAAATATAATCGCCCCTTGGCTTTTTTTGAACACGCCTTTTTTCAAATTTTTCATAACCGCGGCTTTTCCTTTCTCAAAAATTTCGGATTCAAAATAATATCTGTCAAATTTGGTGTTTAATTTTTCATATATTTCTTCAAAATAATCAAGGCTCCATTTTCTGGTTGTCTTATATATTTTCATTACGCTTTTGTCTTGATTGTAAATTTTTTTATTCAGCTCAATAATTTCTTTTTTGGCCGCTTCATCGGTTTCATAAACCGCGCTCCCGCGGGCGTAAGCCGCGCCAAGAAATTCAGCTCTGTTTTTAACAGAAGCTTTTTCCGCATCTCCATATTCTTTTTCCATCCGCCCGATTCCCCACAAGCATTTGGCGATATGCGGCCCCACATCGCCCTGATAATTCGCGCGGATGATTTTATATCCATTGGCATGTAAAATTCTGGCGACAGATTCTCCGGTTAAAATATTCCTCAAATGCCCGATATGAAAAGCTTTGTGCGTATTGGGGCAGGCGAATTCCAGCATGATTTTTTTGTTTTCTCCGCTTTTGTTAAATCCGTATTCTTTTCCTGATTTCAAAATTTCTTCAATCGCCACTTGCGCTAATTTTGTTTTGTCAAAACTGAAATTCAAAAACGGGCCGATAGCCTTGGCCGATACGACCATATTGTTAAACTCAATTTTGCCAACAAGAAATTCTCCGGTTTCCACCGCTGTTTTTTTCAGCTCTTTGGCCAAATCAAAGCAAGGCAGGCTTATATCTCCGAATTCCGGATTCGGAGGATAAACCAAATCGCCGGCTTTGACTAATTTTTTTTTCAGAGCAGCGTTAATCGCGTCGGCTATACTTTGTTTTATTTTTCCCAAAATAGGCATACTTTTTATTTTTATCCGTCATTGCGAGCCTGCCTGTCGGCAGGCAGGGAGCTTCAAGCGACGAAGCAATCTCATTATCTGTCATTGCGAGCTTCTGCAAGAGGCGAAGCAATCTCATTCTTTTCTTTGTCATTGCGAGCCTCGCATTTGGAGGCGAAGCAATCTCTTTCTTTTCTTTGTCATTGCGAGCCTCGCATTTGGAGGCGAAGCAATCTCCGGTTCACCAATCTAAAGCCAAATCTTTCCACATCGGATTCAATTTATTAACCAAAGATATTTTCTTTTTCCTGGAACCGCCTTTAATCTGCTTTTCTCTGGCAATAGCGTCATATATATTATTAAATGTTTCGTACCAAACTAATTTATTAACATTATACTTGGCCGTAAAACTATTCCGATCTTGCTTGAATTTATGCTGAAAATTTCTGTTCAACAAATTATTGGTCACTCCGGTATAAAACACATTATGCGTCTTATTGGTATTGATATAAACAAAATAATTTCTGTTTTCTATCATACTGATTATTTAACCTGAGATTGCTTCGCTCCCTTCGGTCGCTCGCAATGACAAGAAAAATTTTAAATTTTGCATTGTCATTTTCCATTTTGATTTTTAATTTTTATTTTTATCCGTCATTGCGGCATAACTTAAAAAACAATCTTTCTATAATTTCTTTTGCCTGCTTTTATGATTTTTCCATTATCAACTTCGGAATTCAATGTTAAATTTGCCGATTCAACTCTTTTCCCATCAACATAAACTCCGCCTTGTTCCACTTTTCTTTTTGCGTCAGATCTGCTATCGGCCAAACCTGCAACTACTAAAAAATCAATAATTGATACGCTGGGAGCAGGGCTTGGTATCGGCTGAATTTCATCCGGCATTTCTTTTTTCTGCACGGTTTTTATAAAATACTCCCGCGCGGCCGCGGCCTTTTTTTCGCC
>JAZDFM010000004.1:0-16376 GCA_043807825.1 bacterium
GAACCGGCTGAGCCGGCTTTTTTGTCTTGGGACATATTTTTAGAGGATTGATTATGAGCTTACGATGCCATATCGGCCGTAAACTTAAAATCTTTCCTTGTGGAAATCCCATTTGCATGCCAGTTCAGTATAGATAGGACTGATCAAACGGATATCCACGAATTAATCAATACCGTTCGGAAGCTGTCCAAATACGCAAGCCAAATCCTACGGGATACTGATATTATATTGTAAGGAAAAAAGCGAAAAAAATTTGACAGCAAAAAGATTGATGAACAAAAATTAAAATGCTATGATGAGAATCAAGAATATGATAAAATAATAAAAAATATGAAACTTTCCTACATCCAATGGCTTCGCGAAAAAGTCGGGCATGATCCGCTGATTCTGCTCGCGGTAAAAGGAATTGTCATTGATGAGCATCAAAAAATATTGGTCATTAAAAGCAAAGACAAAATTTCAAATAACTGGGATTTGCCCGGCGGACTCATGGAGCCCGGCGAAACCGCTCGCGACGCTCTAATTCGCGAAGTGGAAGAAGAGACTGGCATTATATGCGAACCGACGGAATTTATCGGCGTCTACACGAATCAGCCGTACATTGAGTATAAAAACGGCGACAAAGCGCATGTGGTTGGAATTTTTTTCTTGTGCCGCGCCATTGCAGGAAATCTCAAACCGGATGGAGATGAATCATTGGAAACTTTATTTATTGACTTCGCGCTCGGATATGAATTGCTTATACGACACAAAAAAACGCTTGATGATTTTAAAAATAATCTGCGCGGCGTTATCAGATAAATAAAAGCGACTGAAAAAATAGCCTGAAATCCATATAACGATTCCAGGCTAATGTTTTTGCGTTGCTTCGGCAATTCGCGAAGGTCCATTGAACTGGCTAAATAATTTTGTGGCGCCAGGAGCCAAATAATCCGGCCATGAGCCGCATTGTCTTGCAATCAATTTTTTGATCTGCGAATTATGAAGAACTAAGGAAGGGTAAACCCAATGAATCGCGCGCCTATACATTTCGGAAGCATACTGCTTCCTGAAATTTTCCACATCTATATTGCCTGCCCCGCCTTCTATTTCAACATAATCGTATTGGGAAAAATGAAAATCCGCGTCAAACGCGACAGAACATTCAGGCCTCATAATAGGCCGAGCATTAACGCGATCGCATAAATCATTTTTTGTAATCACCTCTTCCCAAAGAGCGACAATTTCAGATGAGGAGAACAAACTTTTTCCAATATTGCATGAAGTTTGCCGCATAAAAGCCAAATATTGCCCCCAGAGCATCCCTTTTCTATCAACAACATCTATTTCATCTGACACCACTCCTATTGTCACATGCGGCCATTGTTTAAGAATAGCTGTCAAAGAATAAAAATGCGCGATACTTGGCGGCTGGAATCGTCCAACCCATATAGCGTCTTTCGCGTACTTCACGATATTCACCTCCTTATTTTTTATAAATTTAAAGAACTCAAATTAAAAATAACCTCCGGCATTATCAGCAAGAAAATCTTTCGGGGCTTTTTTCTTTTACTATTTTAAACATCTATCTTTTTGACTGCTTAAAAAATTCTTGCCGTTCACTACTTTTTTGCCGGTTTTCTGCTCTAATTCCAATCGCGCGTTTTTAGCGACTCTTCCGCCTTTTTTAGCCGGAATTTTATTTTCCTCCAAACCTTTCGCCTCCATAGTTTCCGCAATTTGGCGCGTGGAAAGTTCGGCCAAAGCCGTAAAAATCAGCTCGGCTTCGCTCATATGGTCGCGCAAATTTTCAGTTTTTAAATTTTTCAAACTTTTATGCTCTTTAACCGTCAAATCGCTCCACTCTTCATGAATAATATTCGTCAATATGGCATATTCATCTTGCTCTTTAACATAGTTATTTTTCCAATAATCGGTAAGTTTATTTCTAGTTTCCTGCCCCATCATTCTTTGCTGAATCCATTTTTGGCTTCGCCCCATTTTTTGCCAATTCATTCTGCCCCGATTGATAGATTTTTCAGGATCAACGATTTCTTGAATTCGTTCATAACCGACGCGCGCCAACCATAATTTTATGGGCTCGGCCTTAGGACTGGGGATGGATTGGATTAAACGCAAAATTGTTTCTACATTTGCCGCATCGGTTTCATAAAATTTACCATCCGCTGACTGCATTTTCAGTTGGTCACATTTTGTGACCAACTCACTTCCTTCATTCTTTAAGCGATTTTTAAGGGTTGACCAATAACTTTTGGCTTTTTTAAAATTTATCTGGCTTGTCAATGCGGCAACAATATCAATCACCGAAAAATACCAAGATTCGGTCTTCTTATCGTAATATCGGCGAATTTCAAAATTTTCAAAAATTGCCAATGATTTGTTTTTATTTTTCATACTTTTTATTTATCGCATATTCGTTCTATCTCCCGCGGATTTTCCGGGCTTTTTCCATATATCGCAGTTTACTTTTCTCTTAAAAATCTTTGCCGAAAACCATCGCTTAATTCTCGCGCTTCCGTGTTTTTACTATAACACAAAATCGGGAAAGGAAAAAGCGGAGAAAAAATTTTGATTTGACATTTCGCGTTAGGGGGGGGGTATAATCAAAACCAAGATTCAAACTTTGGCAAATCAAGGAGGTGAGGAAATTTAGGAAAGATGAATCGCGCGGATTATCCGCTTAATATGGCTTGAGAAATAAATCTTAAGCAATGCGAATTGTCTTGTTTGCCGAGGTTGAATCTTGGATGGTTCTTTTTAATTTTAAAACAATCTTAAAAAATGGAGGTTTGAGATGTTTAAAAAAAATCTTTTAACGCTTTCCGCATTTTTTTTAATTGCCTTTTGTTTGCCGAATTTTGTTTATGCCGGATGGCATGAATTGAGCCAAAGCGCAAGAAACCAAGCCATCATTAATGCGGCTTGCAGAGATCTGAATCAAACATTTGCCGAGTTAAGTTGTAAAAAATGGGTGCAAAATGTTGTTAAAAACGCGTCAGGCGGAGCGGTATCGGTTCCTCAAACAGTTGATCCTCCGGGATATTATTGGTATAGTAGCCAATATACGATTGGCCGATCCAGCCGCATAGAAAATGCTAAACCAGGTGAAATCATTCAAATGGATTTAACAAACTATACAGATCCTCACACAGCGATTGTTTTGAGCATATCCGCAAAAGGAATTACATTTATAGAATGTAACTGGTGCTCTAATAATTGCAAAATAGTCAGCACAAGATATGTGGATTTTTCCACTTTTTACAAGCAAGTGGTAAATTTTTCAATTTATTATGTGCGATAATGTAAAATAATCCGAGATGGAGTAATCGCCGATTACTCCATCTCTCAAATTTTTTAATAAATAATTATCATATATGACCTCAAAAAAAATAATTTTAATTTCTTTTGTTTTTATTCTTGCTGTTCTATTTGCCGGTTTTGAATATTATGCTTTTTTGAAACAGAATGGCAACAAAACGCAGATCGCGCGAGAATGCGTAAACACTGATAATTCATATGCTAAACCAGTTGAAAAAAATTCAGATGTTGGAATGACAAAAAAATGGAGCGCATATTATGACGAGAGATACAAATACCAAATAGATTTTCCGGCAGGATTAAACGCAACTAACATATTTGAACACACACGCAAAGTTAAATTATCAAAGGATTCAGTCGACAATTTTTTAACTTTGACAACAAACGGCGGTGTTACTTTTGCCTCGGCAGATATACCTTTAAGTGTTATTTCAATTGAAATATTTGACAATAGCGAATTTAAAACCACGGATGAATGGTTAAAAAATGAAAACATAAGAGAATTGAATAGAATAATTGAAAAAAAAATAAATATAGACGGCAATGAAGCAATAATCACTCATCAAATAAGCATGCTTAACGGAAAAATATTTGAAGAATTTAAAAATCCGAAAACAACCGTATTTATTAAAGATAATACATTATTTGTCATAACCACCAGTATGGACGATAATGACAGCGAAAAAGTCTGGAACAGTTTTAAATTCATTACAGGCAAATATCCTGTATACTAAACGCAAATAATTTTTAATAACACCCCGCCAAAACACCGCCATTAAGCGGTGTTTTAAAATAATTTATTTCTTATTTCTTGCTGATAGCGACAAAATCAGCAAAACAATCTTTGGGGCTTTTTTCTTTTTAACCCCCTTTATCAAAGGGGGCAGGGGGGATTTAAAGTTTTTCCCCGCGTGCTCCAAATTCTTAAACCCCCTTTATCCCCCTTGTTAAGGGGGACTTGCATTAAACCCCCTTTATCAAAGGGGTTTATATTTCTCCGAAAACGCGAGCTTAATTTACCGGTTTTCTTATTCTTGCTATAACACAAAATCGGGAAAGGGAAAAGTTGTTTTATTTATATTCGCATTTATACCGATCTTTGTCTTGCGTGATATCCTCCAAATCTTGCCAATCTTTTACCCAATCGGCAATAGTGTAGATTGATAGTTCGTTATTTTCGTTGTTTCCGATAAATCTGTTTATCCCCGCGTTGATAATCATTTTTTTGCATATTAAACAAGGATAAGATTTAATCGGTATAAGGCCATTTTCACTTCTTTTTGAAGTATGCAAATACATATCGCCATTTAATAAAGACACGCCTGATCTTCCAGCATTAATAATTGCGTTCATTTCCGCATGAACAGATCTGCACATTTCATATCCCTTGCCGGATTCTATGTTGTTTTTTCGTCTAATGCAAAATCCTAATTCTATGCAATCTTTGGTTTTTCTGGGGGCTCCCACATATCCGGTTGAAATAATTTGATCATCCTTGACAATTACGCAACCGAAAGCTACGCAAAGGCAATTGCTTTTTTCCGCAACCGTACGCGCAATATTCAAATAATAGCTGTCCTTATTTATTTTATGAATCATATTTTTTAGATTATTGTTTTTCATGTTTATGACATAAACGAAAACGGCGGCTTTATCAATCAAAAGAAAAAAAATTGTTGCCGCAATGGACTGTTGCCATAAAATTACCGCGGTTCAATTTTAAATTGCCGTTTATTAACCTCCTGAAGAATTTTAAGCGTCGCGCGCGCAGAAAGATTATCGCTCGGCAAAATTATTAACCGGTCGCCCAATTGATTAAGCAGCGGGCTTAAAAATTCATCAGCCCATGATGGCGATAATGTCAACACTCCGGAAAAATCTATTTCCAGCGTTTCATTTTTCGGAAGGCCGCGCAGAGTCGTCTGAAAGGCGTTAAAAGCCTCTCTGCCCAATTCTCGTGAAAGCAATGTTTTTCCGAATTTTTCTAATTGTAATTTCATATATTTAAATTTAAAATTCTATTTTTGCAAAACATCCCCGCGCAATCCGTTGACCGCGCGCCACGCGAAATATTTTATTTTGCCCTTTCATGCGCACCTCCGCATCGCCGCTTGTAAAAAATAAATCAATCGGCTGTTCGGTAACAACCTCGCGAACAAGCTTAAGGCCATTGCCGCGCTTTTCCGGCGCGCGTCCGGAAACAAACTCCGTAAATGCCACTTCTACGGCTTCCGTATGGCTTGAAAGCTTCGGACGAACTTGCTTCAATGTTTCTAAAATACCCAATCCTCTATCGGCAAGAACAATGATTCTTTTCTCAAGGTTATAACCGAAAAAAATTCCCGCTGTATCCGGCCACTTCCCCAAATTATGGGCGAATGAATTGTCGCCAATTTCTCCGGCAATTAAAACAATCAAAGAATACAATTTTTCAAAACCCGGCTTTTGCATCAGGACATTTTGCATTGTTGTCAATCTCGCGTTAAAAATTGAACTTGTTTGGCAATAAAACATAGTCGGAAAATCAATTCCATCTTGGATCCATTCCGAAGCGAACTTCATTAAATCACTGGCAAATATTTCCAAATCATTTTCACGGTAATAACGATGATTCCCGCCATCTTTTTTGATCGCAACCAATTTGCCGCTTTCATCCCAACGACGAAGCGTATTTAAAGAAACTCCTATATATTCTGCGGCTTGGCCAATTGTAAGTAATTTTTCTTCCATATTCTTATAATATCATAATATCTAAATCTACACAACTACCCGCCAAATCTACCCAAAAATATAACAATCTACTCATTACATGCCAAAAACTAAAATATAAAGGGGGTATTCTTTTATATTGAATACCCCCATGTTTTGTTTATTTGCCGGCTTTTTGCCAGCAAATAAACTATCGCTGATAAAAAAATTTGTCAACAATACTGCTTATCGCGTGGCCGCTCCGGCGTTCAAAGTTTCGCTGTAAGTTTTCATCAAGTCAGCGTCGGAAATTTGGTCAAGCATTTCTTTTTTCATGCCCGACTGAAGCAACAGTTGCCTTAAGCTGGCGGCATCTATGTTTTTAAGAAGATTCAATTGATCGCTGTTCAAATCAGTCTGTTGGCTCGCCGGCGGATTTTCAGCGGAATTCACCGCGCCAAATTGGTTCAGCAGGCTGTTGAAAGTCCCGTTGTCGGCTTCGGCTGGATTCGCGGCTTGGTCAAGCGCGGAACTGTCGGACAATCCTCCCGAACATGTTTTTCCTTTGGGGCAATTCGGGTCTTCTCCGGCTTTCACTTCTTCTCCGTCATTAACCCCGTCGCTGTCGGTGTCTTCAAGATAAGGAGAAGTCCCGTAAATATTGAGCTCGTCGTAATCATTCAATCCGTCGCTGTCGGTATCTTTGCTTTTCAGAGCTGAATCGCCGTTCTGTTCTTCGGACACAATTTGCTTTTGGTTTGACGGGGCTTTGAACGGGCCGTAAATATTGCTTCTTAATTGCGCGATCCATAATACCACCGTCAAAATCGCAAAAACAGCCAAACCTGCGGCCATGATTTTTTGGCTCTTGGACAATGGCTGGGGCGGCTGTTCCGGATTTTCTTCAAAATCGCCGCCGGTTTCGTCAAATTGAAAATCTTCCGGCATATATTAAAAATCTCTTATTTCAGCTCCTAATTTATCTCTTAAACGATTGACTATTTTTTTCTGCGCTTCATCAACTTCTTCGGATGTGAGCGTGCGGCCGGCTTGGTAAATGACATGAAAAGCAAGGCTCTTTTTGCCATGCCCCAATTTATCTCCCTGATAAATGTCAAACAGTTTAACTTGGCTTATCAAATCGCCGGATTTTTTTATTTCTTCGGCTATGTCATTATATAATATTTTTTCATCAACGACAAACGCCAAATCCCTTAAAACTTCCGGGTATTTCGGCGGCTCTTTGTATTGCTTGGCCGGCCGGTTTTCCATGGCTGAAAACAAATCATTCAATCTTATTTCCGCAATGGCAACTTTCTTTTTTATTCCAAAAGCTCTGGCCGCGGCGGCGCCAATCTCAAACGCCTCCCCGATTTTCATGCCGTTAGCGCGAATAACCGCGGCGCCGTCCGCGGCGGCAAACGATATTTTCAAATCAAGTTCGCATGCCAAATGCTCAATCACCCCTTTCAATTTCCTGAACGCGTCTTGTTTTTCCGAACCGGCCCAAATCATGCCGAGATTTTTTTCCTGAAAAGGCAAATCATCATTTCCCGGCCGATTCAAAAAAATATTTCCGATTTCATAAATCGCGATTTCTTCTTCTCTGGCTTGATTTGTTTTTATATTTTCCAAAAGCCCGATGGACAGGCTTGTCCGCAAAAATTCCAAATCTCGGCTCAGCGGATTGGCCAATTTTACGGCCAGCGCTTTATTTATTTTAAATTTATCCAGCTTTTCCGCGCTTACAAAAGAATAATTGTACGCCTCGCTGAATCCAGCTCCGGCTGATAATATATTTTTTATTTTTCTTTCCAGCGATTTTTTTCTGTCGGCTTCGGGCGGGCGCATTTCAACTTTCGGCATAGTCGGCTTTAAATTATTATAGCCGTAAATTCTGGAGATTTCTTCCGCCAAGTCCGCCGGCAAACTCACATCATTGATCGCGCGCCATGTCGGAACAATAACATTAAAAACTTTACCTGATTGTTTCACTGAAAATCCCAATTTTTCCAAAATACGCGTAGATTGCCGCGGATTGAATTCATGGCCCATAAATCGGCTCATCCAATTCAAATCAAGCTTAATCAGGCGCGAGTTAAGATTAAATTTTTTCTCGTCAACCAAATTGCCCGCGGCTTTCGCGCCCGGACAAATTTCCAAAATTATTTCAACAACCCGCTTTAATCCGGCTTCGGCCGAATTCGGATCAAGGCCTTTTTCAAAACGCATTGAAGATTCGGTTCTCAAACCCAGCTTTTGCGATGTCTTTCTGATTGAATCAAAGCTGAAATTCGCCGATTCTATGATGATTGATTCCGTATTATTATTTATGCCGCTGCCCTCTCCGCCCATAATTCCGGCAATGGCGACAGGATTTTTTTGGTTGGCGATAACAAGCATGCCGGGCTCAAGTTTTCTTTGAACGCCGTCAAGAGTTTCAATAATCTCTCCTGCTTTGGCTTTTCTGACAACTATCTTATCAATAAAATTTCTGTCAAAAGCATGCAAAGGCTGTCCCAACTCCAGCATAACATAATTTGTCGCGTCAACGATATTGTTTATCGGGCGCGTTCCGCACGCCGACAATCTTTTCTGCATCCATTCGGGAGACGGCGCTATTTTCACACCGTCAATTCCGATCGCCATATACCGCGGACACAATTTGGAATCTTCCACTTTGGCTTTGACGGCGCGGCCGTTTTTCGCGAATTTAAGCTTTGGAAATTTCGCTTCCTTAAAATCAACATCCAAAAAAGCCGCCATATCTCTAGCCATCCCGTAGTGCGACCACAAATCCGCGCGGTGCGTAATGCTTTTATTGTCAACTTCAAAAATAATATCATTTAATCCCAAATATTCTCCAAAATTCCGCCCGATTTTCGCTTTTTCCAAAATCATAATTCCTCCATGGCCGTCTCCAAGACCAAGCTCATCTTCGGCGCACAGCATGCCGTTTGATTTTACCCCTCTGATTTCAACCGGCTTTATTTCCATTCCGTTCGGCAATAAAGCTCCGGACAAAGCGACCGGGACGAATTGTCCGACGGAAATATTTCCTGCTCCGCACACTATTTCCAATTCGCCGGCGCCTGTATCAACCGAAACAATTTTCAGCTTATCCGCGTTAGGATGGGGATTGATCCGCAGAATTTTTCCCACAACGACTTTTTTGAATTTATCGGCTTGATATTCTATTTTTTCCACTTCCACCGTATGCAACGACAAAAGTTCACCTAATTTTTCAGGAGTTATTGATTTTGGAATATCAACGAAATCTTTCAGCCAATTTAGAGATAAATGCATATATTGTCATTGCGAGCGCAGCGAAACAATCTCACGAACTTAAATCTTCGCTTAAATCCCGCCATTTTGGATTAAATTTTTTTATTAAATCAATTTTCTTTTTTCTTGAGCCGCCCTTGATTTGCTTTTCTCTTGTTATGGCATTATAAATATCATTAAACATTTCATAATAAACCAATTTGTCTATTTTATATTTTGCCGTAAAACTTATTTTATTATCTTTGTTTTTATGCTGATAATTTCTGTTTAACAAATTATTGGTTACGCCGGTATACAAAACTGAATTCCATTTGTTTGCGTTGATATATACATAATAGTATCTTTCTTCCATACCGCTTTTATATCATTCGTTAGATTGCTTCGCTGCGCTCGCAATGACAAAAAATTATGTTAAAACTGTTTTAAAAATCTCAAATCGCCGCTATGAAAAAGCCTGATGTCGTTGATTCCGTATTTCAGCATAGCCAATCTGTCCAAACCATAGCCGAAGGCGAAACCTTGGTATTTTTGCGGATCAATTCCTCCGGCTTTCAAAACATTCGGATGGACCATTCCGCATCCCATTATTTCAAGCCAGCCGGTATTTTTGCACAAACGGCATCCTTTGCCCGAGCATAAAAAACATGAATATTCTCCATTGGAGCCGGGTTCAACGAACGGATAAAATTTCGGCCTCATTCTTAATACGGTTTCCGGTCCGAATAATTTTTTTCCCAAAACTTCCAAAACAGCTTTCAAATTGCTGAAATTTATATCCTCGCCTATCATCAAGCCTTCCAATTGGTAAAAAGTATGCTCATGCCTCACATCGGTTGACTCGCGCCTGAAACATCGTCCGGGAGCCACGCATTTCAAAGGCGCGCCGTATTTTAACATGGCCCTGATTTGCATTGGAGAAGTTTGAGTCCGCATCAGCTTGTCGTATTCCCCTTGTTCATTTTTATAGTCAACATAAAAAGTATCCTGCATGTCGCGCGCCGGGTGAAGCCTCGGAATATTCAACGCCGTGAAATTATAATAATCGCTTTCAAGTTCAGGCCCGTCAAGAACCATAAAACCCATAGAAGAAAACAAATCTTCAATTTCATTCTGAATGATTGTAAGAGGATGCAGATGCCCGGCTTTAATTTCAAAACCCGGCAGGGTCGGATCAACGGCGGAAGCATCGCCGGCTGATTTTTCCAATTCGGCTTTGGCGCGCGCAAATTCAGACGCAATTTCGCGCTTAATATCATTGGCGATTTTGCCGGCTGATTTTTTTTCTTCGCTTCCAAGACCGGAGACGGCTTTTAAACATTCAGCCAGCTCGGATTTGCGACCCAAATATTTTATTTCCAAAGCGCGCAAAACTTCAATCCGTCCGGCATCTTTCAGCTTGCCTAAAATTTCTTGCTTTAATTTTAATAATTGATTTTCCATATTATTTTACTGTCATTTTTCATTTTCTCTATCATCAAACTTGTCTTTTCCATAGCTTAATAAAAAAAATTCCAGCGCCGACAAGCCGATTATCAAAATTGACAAATTAAGCCAGCCCAGCATATTTTTTGAAAGCAGAATCAGGGACGCGACAATGAAACCCGAGAAAAAAAATGACTGGCGAAAAGCCGTCTTAACTATATTTACGGCCAATTCATGCTTTAAAACCACAAACCTCGCGACAAAGCCAATGATCGCCGCCGACCCGGCTATGGACAGCGCCAAAGACAAATAAAACAAAAAAAATCCAATGCCGTTGGTTGTCTCGGGATCAACCGTCCAAAGTATATAGCTGAAAACTAACCAGCAAAACGCTGTCATGGCCGACATGATGAATAAATATAGTCGCAAAGTCATAAATTAATTTTATTTTATCATCTATCCCGTCATTGTTCAAGCTCGGTGTTCGCAAATCCGGTTAAAATCGCACCAATCGCAAAGACGGCTTGGGCTGGGAGAAAATTCGTTTTGCTTTATCAGCCTCACCGTTGAAATAATTTTATTTTTTATTTTCTCCAAATCTTTGGCCGAACCTGAAAATTCAACTTCGCTGTTGCTTTCAAGATAATAAAAAGCCAAAGATTTCACTTCTTGCTTGAATAATTCTTCCGCCGCGAGCTGATAAATGAATAATTGCTCTTTGTCTTCAAAGCCGAGTTTCCCTTTGGGCTTGCCGGTTTTGTAGTCAACCAATTTCAAGCCATCGCCGCATTTGTCAATTCTGTCAATTGATCCGCGAACCACGCATAAATCTTCGCCGTCGGATATTTTCAAATTGAATGCTTTTTCCAAAAACAAGGCTTCAGGCCAGCCGTGTTTATGCTTGGCGTAAAACTCTTTCAAAATTTCCAGCCCTTGTTTTTTTCTTTCAAGTTTTCTTTCTTTGCTTTCATACCAATCGTCAATCCAGCTTTTTTCGTAAAGCTTTAAAATTTCATCAAAACTAATCTTCGCGTTAAAAACTGTCTTTGCGAGGAGCGGCAGCGACGAAGCAATCTCTGGTTCATCGGAACATTCATGGATTTTAATCTGAGATTGCTTCGCCCCGCAGATGCGAGGCTCGCAATGACAACTATCAGCCGATCCAAACAAATCTGCCTGTTCAAGAGATTTTTTTTCGTTCAACAGCGCGAATAGCTTCTGCAAAACCGAGTGCAAAGTTTTGCCGAATGAAAACTGTTCTTTTCCCATTGTCGGAATTTTCAAAATATGCGCGAAATAATATTGATAAGGGCATGTTGAATAAGCCGCCAGCTGGGAATATGAAAAATGAGAAGGGGCAATCGTTAAACCCCCTTTATCCCCCTTGTTAAGGGGGACAATCGTTAAACCCCCTTTATCAAAGGGGGCGGGGGGGATTTCAATTTTTTCCATATTCAACTTCACCATCCCCTTATTCATATTATTAAGCGGGACTATTTTTTCAACCATTCCGGTTTCATATAAAAACCGCGACGGTTTTTTCTTGGCTTTCCCTCCGTAATCGCTCGCCCATGAAAAATACAAGCCGTATTTGGCGCGAGTCATAGCAACATAAAATAGCCTTCTTTCCTCCTGCAAATGCGCGTCGCCTTCGGGCAGAATTTCTTTAACTAACGCGTCGGGCAATTTTATCTGCTCGCTTCTTTCTATGGTCGGAAACCGCTTGTCAACCAAATTGGGAATAAAAACATATTGGAATTCCAGCCCCTTGGATCCATGGGCCGTTAAAATTTTAATGGCTTCGGGCCCGGCTTCAAGATCAGATTCTATTTTGCCTTGCTCTCCGGATTCCATTTCCATATTCAATTCAAGCAAAAAAGCTTTAACGGTTTTGTCATCGGACGAATTTTCAAAAGTTTTAATTCTATTTAAAAATTGATTCAACAATCCGAAAGATTCAATTTTTTTTCTTTCATCCAGCAAAGACAGGTATTTGCAATAGCCGCTGTAATTCATAAAATCCAAAAAAATTTCGCTCGCTCTTTTTTCGCGCGCCATCGCGGAATACTTCGCGATCAGCGATAAAATTTTTTCTATTTTTTTCTGAAGCTCCGGGCTGAATTTGAAAATTCCCGCGCTGTTTAAAACTTCATAAAGCGACATGGCTTTTTTGGCGGCTACATGATTGAATTCCATAAGCTCATGCTGGCTGAAGTTGAATACAGGCAAATTTAAAAAACGCCACACGCTCGCGCTTTCATGGTAATTGTCTAACAATTTAAAAAAAGCGATCGCGTCCATAACGGCAGGTTTGGCGTAAAGGCCGCGCGAAGCTCCGAAAATATACGGCAAACCGCGCCTGTCAAATTCAGCCATAAAATCATTGGCCGAATCGTTGGCTCGCACCAAAACAGCGAAATCATTCCAGCTATCGGATTTGTTTTGGGATTTTAATTCGCATATTTTATCCGCGATCAAGCTAACTTCTTCATCCAAATCCGCGCCACGCAAAACTTCAATTTTCCCGCCGCCGGAATTTTCCGCCATCAGCTTCTTGTTTAACTTTCTTTTTTCCAGCCGGCATTCTAATCTGTCCGGATTGTTATGCTTGATAAATTCATAAGCCAAATCCAAAATATTCTGGCGATTGCGGTAATTCCGCGTTAAAACTATTTCTTCGGATTTGGGATAATCTTTTCTGAACTGCAAAATATTGCTCATTGAAGCTCCCCTGAACCTGAAAATCGCCTGATCGTCGTCTCCGACCACGGTCAAATTGTCAGCCGGCGCGGCTAAAATTTTCACCAGCTCGTATTGGGCGCAATTCGTATCCTGAAATTCATCAACCAAAATATATTTGAACTGCTTCCTGTATTTTTCCAAAATAGCCGGCCGCTCGCGGAAAAGCTTTAACGAATAATTTATCAAATCGCCGAAATCCAGCGAATTGTTATCCAAAAGCAACTGCTGATAAACATGGTAAGCGTTGGCGACTTCGTTTATCCGAAAAACTTCCTGGCTGTCTGACAATTTATTAACGCCCGATAAAGACTGATCCAAATCCTGCTTAAGCCCTTCCGCGTATTCCAAATATACCCGCGGGCTCATGTCCTCGTCTTTGGCGCGCGAAAAATGCTTGATTAAAGCATGGATAAATTTGGCAGGATTGCCCATTGGCCGGTAATAATCAAGATTGAATTTGTCCAAATTTTTTTTCACCATCGCCCATTGTTCAAATTCATTCAAAAGCTTGAAATCCGTCGGCAAGCCGATGGCCAAACCGTGTTCTTTCAAAATTCGCTCGGCGAATCCGTGGAAAGTTGAAATCCATAAATCAAAATATCCGATTGGCAAAAGGGATTCCACGCGCTCGGACATTTCTCCGGCCGCTTTTTCAGTGAAAGTCAAAGCCAAAACTTCATCGGATTCGGCCAGCCCTTGTTCAATCAGATAAGCTATCCTCTGAGCGATAACTGTTGTTTTTCCGGTGCCGGCTCCGGCGACGATTAAAAGAGGGCCGTTTTTCCGCAAAACAGCTTTTAATTGTTCTTGATTCAAATTTTCCAAAAGATTATTCATGCAAATTTTTGTCATTTTATTTTGTCATTGCGAGGAGGCCGTACTCGGCCGACGAAGCAATCTCTTTCTTTTCTTTGTCATTGCGAGCCTCGCATTTGGAGGCGAAGCAATCTCCGGTTCAAAGCGCCAAAACAGTCATTATAATTAACAGCTTGTGATTTTAACCAAAGATTGCTTCGTCGTCGCTTCCGCCTGTCGGCGTCGCTCCTTCTCGCAATGACAAAAAAAATGAATTTAATTATCGCCTTCTCCAGCTCCGCTGTTTTCGCAATGACAAAAAAATTGTCATTTCTACAAAGACAGCATTTTTTCAAACTTCTCCTTATTCTTGTACGGCCCGATAACCGCCAAATTCAATTTTTTTTCAATGAAAATTTCTTTGGCCGCGCGCCTGATGTCTTCGGAACTTATTTTTTTCACAATGCCATAATATTCTTCCGGAGTTAAAAGCTTGTTTTTTGTTTTCTGCTGTTTAAACAGAATAGCCTGCCTGCCGTACCAGCTCGCCAGGCTGTCCGAAGATTCAAGGCTGATGGCCGAACGCCCGATGACGCATTGCTTGACGCGGTTCAATTCTTCTTCGCTGACGGATTTTTCGGAAATTCTTTTATACTCGTCCAAAATTATCCTGATGGCTTGAGGCAATTTTTCTATGGGCACTCCGGCTTGCGTGGTCAAATATCCGGAATCCGAATACGGCTCGCTGTGCGTTCTCACATAATACGCCAAGCCGCGCCTTTCCCTTAATTCGGTGAACAACCGCGAACTCATCGCGCCCCCCAAAATCACGGAAACGATTTTCGCGGCTATCTCGTCTTTTTCCGCGAATCGGAAAGCCCTGACTCCAAGCGACAGATGAGCCTGATCGGTTTTTTTAAAATGCAAAATCGCTTTGGCGCGGGACTGGCTGTCGTCCGTGATTTTCTTGTCCGAATAATTTTTTTTGCCGAACGGCTGAAAATATTTTTTCGCCATCTCAATTTCCTCGGCGCCGGCTTGGCCGGCCAAGCAGACAACGGCCTTGTCCGAACTGTATTGCGAATTATAATAATCAAGCAAATCGCGGCGCGCGATTCCAGCAATAGATTTTTTATCGCCGATAGTGTCTCGGCCGGCCGGCGTGTCGCCGTAAAGGCGCTGTTCAAACAAATCTTCAATATGCATTATGGGGTTGTCAATATACATGTTCAATTCTTCTATAATGACATTTTTTTCCCGTTCAATTTCTTCCGGTTCAAATTTTGAATTGCCAAGCATGTCGCTTAAAACATCCATGGCCAATTCAATCCGGCTTGATTCAACTTTTACGAAATATCCGGTGTATTCTTTGCCGGTGAAAGCGTTGAATTCTCCTCCTGCTCCGTCCAATTCGGACGCGATCGCCAAAGTGTTCGGGCGCTTAACCGTTCCTTTGAAAAACATGTGTTCAAGGAAATGCGAGACTCCGCTGTTTTTCTTGTTTTCAAACTTTGAGCCGGTGGCGAACATGGCCAAAACGGCGGTTGTTTTGGCTCCGGCGATCGGCGCGGCAATCACTTCCATGCCATTCGGCAATCTTATTGTTTTAATCATAAATTATTTTTGATAATCTAAAATACAATTTTACGCTATTATTAAATAAAAATCAAGCGTCCAATTATCCGCCGGCTGGCGGGTAAAAATACAAAAAACACTTAATTTAAGCGGTTTTTAAAAAAATTTGATAAGGCAAATTATGTTTTTAGTTTAATATTAGAATAATAATAGCATTTTTTCTTTTTGTCATTCCCGCTTTTTTTCTTTGTCATTCCAGCTTTTTCTTTTTGTCATTCCAGCTTTTTTTCTTTGTCATTCCCGCGAAGGCGGGAATCCAGTTCCTTTCTTTGTCATTCCAGCTTTTTCTTTTTGTCATTCCAGCTTTTTCTTTTTGTCATTCCAGCTTTTTTTCTTTGTCATTCCCGCGAAGGCGGGAATCCAGTTCCTTTCTTTGTCATTCCAGCTTTTTCTTTTTGTCATTCCAGCTTTTTTTCTTTGTCATTCCCGCGAAGGCGGGAATCCAGTTCCTTTCTTTGTCATTCCAGCTTTTTTTCTTTGTCATTCCAGCT
>JAZDFM010000005.1:0-14430 GCA_043807825.1 bacterium
TTGCGAGCGACTGAAAGGAAACGCAGGTCCCTCGCTACACTCGGGATAAACTTCGCAATCTCACGTACTCTGTATTTTAACCAGAGATTGCCGCGTCGCCTGATTACAGGCTCCTCGCAATGACAAATTAAAAATAAAATAAAATTATTTTACCGGGACTGCCGCCGAATGCTCTTTGGAGTATAAATTTTCACAATTTCAAGAAAATTTTTTATAAAATATTTAAGGCAATATATTATATTGGCGAAAATATTTTAGAAAAAATTTACTGAAATTTGGAAATTTAGACCCAATACGGCATTCGGCGGCAGTCCCCAATAAAATGAAAAAAAACATCAAATTTCCAATCATCCTGTTTCTCGCGATTTTCGCTTTTTCCATTTTTGTTTTTACGGCAAGAGCGGACGATGGCCTTTTGCCAGAACAAACGGGAAAAGGCCCGGCATGTCCGGCCGGCGTCGCCAATTGCGGGAATTATTCCTTGAATGACATGGCAAGCATTGCCATAAAAATATCGCAATTTATTTTAGGCATCGTGGGTTCTTTATCGCTTTTGGCGTTTGTGGCCGGCGGATTGATGATGATGCTGTCCGGCGGCAATGCCGAATTGGTAACTCGCGGCAAACAGACGA
Source organism: bacterium (assembly GCA_043807825.1). Classification (GTDB taxonomy): domain Bacteria; phylum Patescibacteriota; class Patescibacteriia; order Patescibacteriales; family GWC2-42-12; genus JACPHD01. Next base: position 633 of record JAZDFM010000005.1, read on the forward strand.
TAATCGGCGCGGTAATCGGGCTGACCATTGTTTTTACTAGCTACACCATAATATATTTTGTTTTCGCGTCATTAGGCATAGCCCAGCCGATAAACTCAACATGGTTCACGGCCGGATGGTTTTAATAAATGGACTTATTTCAATCAAATAAAATTTATTTGGACGGCGAAACCGCATCTGAACAATTGCGCCGAGCCAGGCAGGAAAAAAAACTTAAACTCTTTCAGATAGCCAAAAAACTTAATATCAAAGAAGAATACTTATCATATTTGGAAAAAGGCGAGTATGGAAAATTGCCCCAAGGAGTTTACGGAAAAAATTTTTTGCGCGAATACGCGTTTTTTTTAGGTTTGAATTACAAAAAATTGGCCGAAGATTATGAATCTGAAATCAGCGCTTCGGAATTTAAAAACCAAAAAGAATTATTTTCAAAACAAGTTGTTAAAAAACGCTATCTTTTGGCCACTCCTAGAATTTTCAAAAATATTTTGATTTTCTTGATTATCTGCGTTTTTTTTGTTTATCTCGGATATAAAATAAATAAAATAATCTCTCCTCCGATTTTGATCATCAGCAACCCTGCCGCGGATTTCACCACTGACCAAAATTCTTTGCTGATAATCGGACAAACGCAAGCCGAAGCCGGTTTAACTATCAACGGCCAGACAATTTTAACGGATAAAAATGGAAATTTTTCACAAGAAATCAGGCTGAAAAACGGCATTAACATCATAACGATAACGGCCAGCAAAAAATACGGCCGAGGCAATACGGCCATAAGGCATGTTTTAGTAAAAGAACAATCGCCGTTATTATTGCCAGAGAATTGAAAATAATGTATTATATGAACAAGGGGGTTTAATTATTAAGGGGCTGTCGCCGAATGCTCTTTGGAGTATAAATTTTCACAATTTCAAGGAAATTTTTTATAAAATTTTTGAGGCGATATGATTATATCGGCGAAAAATATTTTAGAAAAAATTTACTGAAATTTGGAAATTTAGACCCAATATGGCATTCGGCAACAGCCCCAAATCAGTATGGATAATAAAAAAAGCGAATCTGACGAAAAAATGCAGGCCGCCGAGTCTGCCATAGAGCAAATCAAGGAAAAATACGGCGAAGGAGCGATTATGAGATTCGGAGACGCCAGAAAATCAGATATTGACGCGGTTCCTACCGGATGCCTGTCTCTTGATATAGCTTTAGGCATAAACGGCGTTCCGCGAGGCCGAATTATAGAAATTTTCGGGCCTGAAGCCAGCGGTAAAACCACTTTAGCCCAGCATATTATTTCCGAAGTGCAAAAAATGGGCGGCATAGCCGCGTTCATTGACGCTGAACACGCTCTTGACCCCGAATACGCGTCCAAAATAGGCATAAATGTCAAAGAAATGCTTATCAGCCAGCCTGATACGGGAGAACAAGCTTTGGAAATATTGGAAACTTTGGTGCGTTCAAACGCCGTTGATGTCGTAGTGGTTGATTCGGTGGCGGCTTTGGTTCCGCAAAAAGAAATTGAAGGCGACATGGGAGATTCGCATATGGGATTGCAAGCTAGATTGATGAGCCAAGCCTTGCGCAAATTAACCGGTGTTATTTCCAAAACCAAAACCGTTGTTATTTTTATCAACCAAATCAGAATGAAAATCGGCGTCTTTTTCGGCAATCCCGAAACCACTACCGGCGGAACAGCGCTGAAATTTTATTCTTCAGTAAGAATTGAAGTGAGGCGCGCCGCGCAAATAAAGCAAGGGGACAAGATAATAGGCAACCGCGTCAAAGCGAAAGTCGTCAAAAACAAAGTGGCGGCTCCGTTCCGCGCGTGCGAATTTGATATTATGTACAACGAAGGCATTTCAATTTCAGGAGATTTGCTGGATACCGGCGTAACGCAAGGCGTTGTCGGAAAATCCGGCAATTCATATAATTTCGGCGACATCAAATTGGGCGTTGGGCGCGAAAACGCCAAAAGATTTTTAAGAGCCGACAAAAAACTTATGAAAGAAATCAGAAAACGAATTTTATCGGAAGTGAGCGCTCGCGAAGTGGAAGCCTAAAAAAATATAAAAACAGAGGCTGTTTTGAACCTCTGTTTTTTATTTCACATTTTACGCTCTGCTCACATATTCTTCAGTATCTGTATTCACGATCACCATATCGCCTTCGTTGATAAACATCGGCGCGTTTATTTCGGCGCCTGTTTCCAATTGAACGGTTTTGGTGACATTGCCGGCCGAATTGCCTTTAACGCCCGGGGGGGAACTGATCACTTTGAGGCAAATTTTAATCGGCAATTTTATTGAAACCGGATTGCCTTGAAAATACAAAATATCCACATCCGTGCTTTCTTTCAAGAATTTCATCTTGCCGCCGATCTGCTCCAGCGGCAGGCTGAACTGCTCATAGCTTTCATTATTCATAAAACAGGCTTCGCTTTCGGTTTTGTACAAATAATTCGCCCGGCCGGTTTCCGTTTCGGCTTCTTCAGCTTTATCATTGCCTTGAAAAGTTTTTTCAATTACATTGCCGCTAATCAAATTTTTTAATTTTGTCTTTAAAACGGCCCCGCCTCGGCCCATTTTATGATGGTCGGCTTTAATTACGGCGTAAGGTTCGTCCGCGATTTTAATCAAGGAGCCGATTTTAATTTCATTCAAGCTTAACATAATTTTATTTATTCGTGAACGGCAAAATAGCCATAATTCGCGCGCGCTTAATGGCGATCGCCAATTTTCTCTGATGTTTTGAGCATGTGCCGGTTCTCTTCTTGGGAAAAATTTTTCCATAAGAATTGATGAATCGGCGCAGTAAATTGGCGTCTTTATAATCAATGTCTTTTATGTTATTCACGCAGAAAAAACATTGTTTTTCTTTTTTTATTGCTTCTTCCATAGATTCTTAATATTCGTATTATTAAAATGGTATGTTTTCAACTTTGATTTCTTCTTCGCTCACATCGGCGTCTCCCATTCCTACGGCTTGCTCAACATCAATTATCGGTTCGCTCGGCATAGGAGGCTCTTCCGGGCGAATCGCGTTGTTTCCGGCGCCGGCGCGGTCAAGCATAATCATATTTTCAGCTATAATTTCCGTACGGTATCTTTTAACTCCGTCTTGGCCGACCCAGTCCCTGGTCTGCATTCTTCCTTCAATATAAATTTTTGAACCTTTCTTCAGATATTGCCCGCAAATTTCAGCCAATCTTCTCCAAGCTACGATATTATGGAATTCGGCTTTATCGCGTTTCTGTCCGGATTGGTCCGTCCAGACATAATTCGTGGCTACGGCGAAAGAAGCTACCGTCTGACCCGCTGGAGTGTTTCTTATTTCCGGATCCCGAGTCAAATTGCCGATAATCATGGCTTTGTTTAAGTTCATAAATTTTCTTTTTAGGCTGGCGCTTGAAAAGCGGCGAGCCATAAATTATTAAAATAAATCGTTTGTCTCTAAAATTTTATCCAATTTTTCATCCAACTCTTTCAAATTGACTTTTTCTTTGTCCGCTTCTTTTATTTTTTCCTTGGCTTCTTTTTCTTCTTTCACGCTCCTTGCCGCGATTTTTTCCGCTATTTTTTTGTCTTGCGCGATCTGTTTTTCTGTTTTTACGGTTTTGATGACGATTTGATGCCTTAAAATTTCATTCATCATCCTCAAAGATCTATCAACATTGATTAAATTTTCTCCGTCCATGTCAAATTCGGCCAAATTATAATAGCCATAACGAAAACTTTTTATCGGATAAGCAAGCTTTTTTTTGCCCAAATCTTCCGACAATGTTATTTTGCCGTTATTGCCTGAAATGAAAGAATTCACTTTTTCAACAATCGGCTTTACTTCATCTTCGCTGAATTTGTTGGATATTAAATACAGCAATTCGTAATGCGGGATTTCTCCTGATTTTGTTTTTGACATAATTTTCACAAAAAAATCCCAGATATTCTCAGGCTTTATTTTTAGCCGTTTTCCGGGAAATTGAGAATACCTTTAATCCCGCCTAAACGGGACCGCCCGCGAAACGCGAGCATGGGAAAGGTTAATATTTAATTTGTTTCAACTTTAACACAGTCTTTTTAAAATTGCAAGCCTGTGCTAATATGAATACATTATATGAAATATTTCTTTATTCTTGGGACAAATCCGACTTTGTCGCTATCCGAACTCGCGGCCGTTTTTTCTCATGGAAAATTTGCCATGATCCAAAAAAATATCGCTATTTTGGATATCGGAGAAGAGATAAATCCTAAAATTATCAAAAAAATCGGCGGCACCGTCAAATTAGGCTTAATCCGCGCGGCCGTTGATTCGCCTTCGGAAAAAGACATTTTGAAATCTTTGGCTTCTTTCGCCATGCCGGAAAAAAATGAAAAAAAATTTCAATTCGGCATTTCCCATTACGGCAAAACGCGGATTAACGCCAAAATTTTAGGCATGGAATTTAAAAAAACTCTGAAGCAATCCGGCGTAAACAGCCGATGGGTGATAAGCAAAGAGCCTTGCCTGTCAAGCGTGGTCGTTGAACAAAACAAATTAATCGGCGCCAACGGGATTGAAATCGCCATTATTGAATTCAATAAAAAAATCTTTTTGGGAAAAACTTTGGCCGTCCAGCCGTTTAAAGAACTGTCTTTTCGCGATTATGGCAGGCCGGCGCGCGACGATAAATCAGGAATGTTGCCGCCGAAACTGGCGCAAATTATGATAAATTTATCAGGCGCGAATCCTGATCGCGCCGCGCTTGATCCGTTCTGCGGTTCAGGAACAATTTTAACCGAAGCCATGCTTATGGGATTCAAAAATATAATCGGCTCGGATATTTCCGGCAAAGCTCTGCGAGACACAAAAGACAATATCGCGTGGATTCAATCTAAATTTCAAATTTCCAATTTTAATTTTCAACTTTTTAATTCCGGCGCGGCGCGAATTTCGGAGCATACCGCGCCGAATTCCATTGATGCCATAATCACGGAACCGTATCTTGGCCCGCAAAGAGGCCAATTTGAAATTTCCAAAACCGCTAAAAATCTTGAACAGCTTTATTCCGAAAGTTTGGCGGAATTTAAAAAAATCCTAAGACCGACCGGCAAAATCGCTATGATATGGCCGATATTTTCGGAAAATCGGAAAAATATTTTTCTTAATCCCGATTTTTCGGGATTTAAAATCATCAATCCCGTTCCTGATGATTTGCGGAAAAATACTTTCATAAAACTCACGGATCGCGGCACTATCGTCTATGGAAGGGAAAATCAAAAAATATGGAGAGAAATAGTTGTTCTCAAGAAAGGTTAGCGAAAATTTCCGTTAATCCTGTTTTAATTCGCGTTTCATTTAATTTTAATTCGGCGGTATTATAATAAAAGTGAAGTTGAGTAAGAAGCTTTCGCATACTTGGACGACACGGCAAAAAACCAATTTTTATTTAGCCTGTATTTCGCATAAATACGGGCGAATATAAAAATTGTTTCGCGCGAAAGATTGGGAAGCGTTCAGCGCTAAGCTGGCGGCCAAGTTAAGGCAAAGACAGACGGCTCAACTTCGCTACAAACAAGAAAATCATATATTTATTAACAAAAAAGACCGCGCGAAAAACGGTCTTTTTAATTTAATTTTAATAAACAAATAATATAATATAAATATATATACTATATTGACTTAAAAATATGATTATTTTAATCGTAGAAGACGAAATAAAAATATCAAATTTCATTAAAAAAGGCCTGGAAATGGAGCATTACACGGTTGATGTGGCTTTTGACGGTAAAAAAGCGCTTGAAAAAATAGGGACAAACGACTACGACCTGATAATATTGGATATTATGCTTCCGGAAATAAACGGGGTTGAAGTGTGCAAAAATATTCGCGAAAATAAAATAGACGCTCCGGTTTTAATGCTTACGGCCAGAGACACGACAGAAGACAGGGTGAACGGCCTTGACGCCGGAGCTGACGATTATCTGACCAAGCCGTTCGCTTTTGAAGAACTGCTCGCCAGAATCAGAGCGCTGTTAAGGCGAGAAAAAATTTTGAAGCATTCAATTTTAAAAATCGCGGATCTTGAATTAAACCCCGCCACGCATGAAGCCAGCCGAAATGGAAAAATAATTGAACTTTCAAGCAAAGAATACCGTTTGCTTGATTACATGATGCGCCGACCGAACCATGTCTGCACGAGAATGATGATCGGGGAGCATATTTGGGGATACAATTTCGCCGACCAATCAAATGTAATAGATGTTTATGTCAATCATTTGAGAAAAAAAGTGGACTCCGGTTTCCGCAATAAACTGATTCACACAATAAGGGACGCGGGCTACAAAATTCAAGACAAAATTCTAAAATAATATGCCTTTTTTAAACCGCCTGCTTGGAGGAAAAAACCGGGATTTTAAAAAACTTCTGCATAAATGTTTGGAGGATATTTTATCATGCATAAAAAACCAAAGCCAAAGCGACAGCATTGATGAAATATTCAAGCGCATAGGCGGCATTCTGAATTCCGCCGGCATCGGCATAGTCGTAACTATCATCAACAGCCAAAAAAATGAAATCTATTTTCGCTATGCCAGCACTTCTTTTGGCATAATAGACCGCGCTCTGATGAAATGGAAAAATGTTTCTCTAATCGGGCTGAACGAATATTCGGAAGTGTTAAAAAGCGTCAAACCTCTTTTTTGCTCCGACAGATTTGAAAAACTTTTTGAACGCTCCCGCTTATCCGCCATACTGGAAGCGCGATTGATTCCGCGCGGCATCAATTCAATAATTCTGCCTCTGATCATAAAAAACGAGGTTATAGGATTTTTTGAATTTTTTTCAAAAGACCTGCAAAAAAGAAATATAAAAATCGCCGGCGTTTTCGCGCAAAAATTGGCGGTTGAATTGTCGCAGATAATTTTATACAAAGAAATTATCGCCGCGGAAAAAAATTTCAAAAAATTAAGCGAGCTCAACCAAATAATTTTGGACAACGCTCCGGTGAGCATAATAACGATTGACTGCTCCGGCAATATCACTTCGGCCAACAAATATTTCTACAAATTTTCCGGCTCAAAATTTTTAATCAAAAAAAATATTTTTCAAACTTCTTTTTTCGCCAGAGAAGGGCTTGAAAGCGATTACAAAAAATTATTGCGAACCGGCCAAACCGTAAAAAAAGACGATTGCTACACGAAAAATTTCAAAAATGAGGTGAAATATCTGAATATTACGGCCATTCCCATGAGAAACAAGGCCGGAAAAATTATCGGCGCGATCTCCATGGCCATAGACAATACTAAAGCTTACCAGGCCAAACAAGCGCTTGAAAGGCTCAATAAACAGCTTGAAAGGAAAGTATCCGAACGAACCGAACAGCTTGATGTTATGAACAGAAAGCTGAAAAAAGCGCTTGAGCTGAAATCAAAATTTATCGCCGACGCTTCGCACGAATTAAGAACTCCATTAACTATCATACAAGGAAATCTTGATTTAAGGATTAAAGAATTGCTTTTGGAAAACAAAGAGATTCCGGAAGTCGTCGGAATGATTGATAAAGAAGTAAAACACATGTCGGGCATAATTACCGATCTTACGGCTCTTACCAACGCCGATCAAAAAAACACTCCGGCGATTTATGAAAAAGTTAATTTGAATGAAGTTGTTGAAGATGTTGTCTTGTCTTTGGAAATTTTGGCGAAAAATAAAAATATCAATCTGATAATTGACACCGGCGCCGAAACATGCGAAATTATGGGTGACGAAATCATGCTTGAAAAACTTTTTTTAAACATCATAAACAACGCGATTAAGTATAATAACACCAGCGGCTGGGTGAAAATCGGCATGAAAAAAAATGATCAAAAAATAAAAATAATAATTTCCGACAATGGCATCGGCATACCGGAAAAAGATATGCCTTTTATTTTTGAAAGATTTTTCAGATCAAACAAATCCAGATCCAGAGGAGAAAGCGGGTCCGGCCTCGGACTGGCGATCTGCCGATGGATAGTTGACGACCATCATGGAGAAATCGCCGTTTCAAGCAAAGAAGATCAAGGCTCTTGTTTTACGATCAGTTTGCCGATTGATTATAAGAAGTATCTGCAAGCACATTGACAAAAAAATAAAATAAATAAAAAGGAGGTGGTTCAGATGGCTGGAGAAACAATTCTTATTGTTGACGATGATCAACAAATTCTCTGCGCTCTGTCGGAGTTACTGGAAGACAATTACACGGTAATTCGCGCGGACAGTGCGACTGAAGCCGAAAAATTGATTTCAATAATATATAAAAGCGGGTGCCGAATTGACGCCGCGATTATTGATATCAATTTATCCGGAGGAATTTCAGGATCCGACTTTGCCAGACAACTGCTTGATTTGGATCCGGCAATCGGGCTGATACACATCAGCGGTTTGCCAATATCCATGGCGAACCTGCCTTACCAAGCGCAGGATTGTCTGGAAAAACCTGTAACGGCGCAGGCTTTGTTTGGTTCAATAAACAAAGCCTTGGGCCAAAGCAAAGAAAAAAGCAGGTTCGCGCGCTGGCAAGCGTTTCGCGGAATACAAGGCGCGGCAAGCATAAAGCTTGTCGGCCATAAAGCCGAACGCAACGCGTCTGAAAGCGTTGAGCGGATTGTCGGCAAATGTGTGTCAGATGACAGCTTGATAGCTTTTGTCATCTACAACTACCCGGAGATTGAAGCCAATACAATTAACATTTGCGTGGCTTCAACTGTTGGATGCGCAGGAGGATGCAAATTTTGCCTGTCAGGCAAAACAAGGCCTTTGCGGAGAATTTTGACTCGAAATGAAATTCTCGGACAAGTTTATCACGGCATGAATAGCTACCATGCCAGTGGAATTTTCAGCGCTTATTCAAACACAAAAGTGGCTGTAAATTTCACTTGCGAAGGAGACGCTTTAGCATTTAATCTTGATAATTGCTGTGAGGCAATCAAAATTATAAGCCAAATTTATGCCGGACGAGGAGGAACTTCCACGACTCTCACATCAGTCGGGTCGGAAAGCGCCATTAAGAGATATATTGAAAAATATATTTCTTTGCCAAGAGTGACGCATTATTGGTCGCTCAACAGCTTGGACGCGGAATTCAGAGGACAAATTATGCCATTTACCAAAGGGCATAATTTGGAAAATATCCGCGATTTATACCAGCAAATCGCGGAAAAAACCTGCAAGACCGTCACTATCTCATGGATTCTGATCAAGGGAAAAACAGACCGAGATCAGAATGTGGAAACTTTGCGGATTTTTTTAAAAGGCCGTCCTTTTAAAGTCAAAGTGATGGCGCTCGTTGACGGAAGCTTGAACGGCGAACAAACTGTCGCCGAACAAGATGTTGACGAGTTTATTGCCAAGCTTGAGCAAGCCGGTGTTCCATGCCGGAAGCGCAAGATACTTGGCAGTAAAATATTCAGCGGTTGCGGCAACACAATCGTTGAATGGGCCCAAAAATAAACAAAACCGCCGAAGTCATTATGATTCGGCGGTTTTCTCTTTTGTAATATTTTTCAATTCACCAAAAAATTGCACACATCTCCGTCTTGGACGACATAATCTTTCCCCTCGGTTTTTATCCATCCTGATTCGCGCGCTTTAGCCTCTGATCCGGCTTCAATGAATTTTTCACAATTTATAACTTCCGCCCGTATAAAACCTTTTTCAAAATCAGTATGAATAACTCCGGCGGCCTGCGGGGCTTTTGATCCTCGGCTTACAGTCCAAGCGCGAGTTTCGTCAGCCCCTGTGGTTAAAAAAGTGATCAAGCCTAAAGCGTCATAAGAAGCTTTAATCAATTTATCCAACCCGCTTTGTTCCAATCCCAATTCTTTTACATATTCTGCTTGCTCGTCTTCCGGCAGACCGGCGATTTCTGATTCAAGCTTGGCATTTATTTCAACGCAATCTTGCCGCTGTTTCGGCTCTCTAACATTCAAAGCGTAAATTATCGGCTTCATGGTAAGCAATACCAAATTTCTTGCTTCTTTTTTTTCATCATCCGTGAATTCAAGCTCGCGCGCGGCTTTCCCGGATTCAAGCTGGCTTTTTATTTTCTCCAACAAGTTTTTCAAAATTATCATTTCTTTGTTTCCGCTTTTGGCTTCCCGCGAAGCTTTATCAAGCTTTTTTTCAACAGTTGCCAAATCAGCGAAAATCAATTCCAAATTTATGGTTTCCTTGTCGCCGTCAGGATCAATTTTACCGTTAACATGAATTATATTGTCATCATCAAATTCGCGGACGACTTCGCAAATCGCGTCGCATTCGCGTATATGCGATAAAAATTTATTTCCAAGCCCCTGGCCTTCCGACGCGCCCTTAACCAGACCGGCTATATCCACAAACTCAATGTAAGTTGGGATGATTTTTTTCGGCTTTGACACGGACGCAAGCTTTTCCAGTCTCTTATCCGGAACTTTAACAACACCGACGTTGGGGTCAATGGTGCAAAAAGGATAGTTTGACGCTTCCACTTGTTTTTTGGTCAAAGCGTTGAACAATGTTGACTTGCCGACATTAGGCAAGCCCACGATGGCTATTGATAAAGGCATATAAAATAAAAATGCCTCAAAACGGCATTTCTTAAAAAATAATAATCAAACTATACTAAAATACTATGGGTTTGTAAAACACACATCATATCCCGTGCAAAGACCGCAATCAGGGAAGCTTAAAGTGGCTTCCGGCTTAACAATAATTCTATATGTTTTTGTTGTAAGCCTGGTATAGACATAACTTCTTGTACAATCTCCGTTTACTCCTTCCGGACCAAGCGGATCGCCAGGAACTTTTGATAAAAAAACAATGCCATTGGGATTATCCGATCTTACATTACTCCCCGTAAGCCCTGGAATAAATTCCCTGCAATGCTGTCATCAGATCCTGTATCAGCGCAGGATCCTGCCGCTTCGCCCGCAACGGTTGCGCTTGAAGGATAATATTGATAATGATTAAAAAACATTTCAAGCGCTGTTTGAATCTGTTTTATCTCAGCCACTCTTTTCGCGTTTCTAGCTTTAATTCTCGCGCTGTTTAACATTACCATGGAAGCTGAAGCCAAAAAACCTATTATTGAAATTACAACCAATAATTCAATCAAAGTGAACCCTGATTGTTTTTTTAAAAAAATTCTCATAATTTAATTATATACCTATCTATTTATTTTGTCCAAAAAGATTTTTTCTTCCAATAAAATTCTTTAAAAAAATATTTAAACTATGCCAAGATTGTCCTTATAATTTGTAAAATATCATGCTTATGATTCTCAGATAAAATGCCGAACATTTTTAGCATTTCAACAAATACTTTAATATTTTTTTCTGTAATTTCAAAATGGACTATTTCTTTCGTTTTGGCTATTCGGCCAACTAAGTTAATTTCACATTTTAGTTCTGTAATCGGAAAACATAAATATAACATTGGCTGAGTGCCGACTGCATATTGCTTTTCGGTAATTTTTATTTCGGTAACCATTTCGTATCCATTAAATTTATAGATTAAAAGAGGATATTTCACCTGCGTATATTCAAAATCAAATCCATTTATATTTTTTGCTATTGGATGACTGCGATCAATTTGCAACTCTGTATTTTTATCAATCAAATCATGGTCTTGTATTGAATTTAGATAAGCGGCAACCTTTTCTAATTCTTTTCTAGAAATTACGCCCCATTTATAAAAATACCAAATATATTCTGATAATTCGTAAAGCGCTTTAACTTTTTTATTTGCGCCAATAAATTCGGTTTCTGGCAACGATGATTCCGCCAATTTTTCGGTTTCTTTTTTAACGACATCATAACCGATTTGCCATTCAACATAGTTACTTAGAGCAAAACCGTCCCGTTTTACCGCGACCGGCGTTCCATATTCATTTAAAATTGAGCGATTTTTTACACGAATTTTTCCGCTGACAGCAGTTAATAAAATTGGTATTTCAATTTTATGCTCTTGTTTTTTAATTAAAATTTTTGGCATATTTTTCACCTAATCTATTACCTATTAATTCTTTAAAATAATTATCTATTTTTAGTTTAGCATTAGGAATTTCTCTAAATTTGAATTTGTTTTTTAAAATAGGATTTGCGTGAACGCTCTGAGCGATAAAACACTCTTTTATCTCATTAAATTTTTTATTATCAATTATCACATCGCAATTTCCAATAAAATACGGCATTTTATCTGCGTATTGCTTGAAAACATCAATATAACAATAATAAGGAAGTTTTTCCATCAATATATAAACGGTATTATAAGTATCAGAATCAATAAAAGTACGATTTCGCTTAAGCGCGTTTATATCTCTTAAAGTCCAAAATTTTGCCGCAGGTTTATCATTTTTATTTAAATATTTCTTATTCGGATATTTTTGAACATAATTGACTATAGTATCAAAATCTTTTAAACGAAAAAGTCCGTCATCTTTAACTTTAAATTGATAATTTTGAATATAATTATAAGTCATCCCGACCCGATCTCTTTTATAAAGAGCTATTAAAATAGGAAAAGCCATTCCACGAGAGGTAGCGGAAAATTCATGACTGCTTATAATTATTCCGTCAATCAGTTTATAGTTTTGAGAAAATTTTGAGAGCAGTGCGAAATTGGCTTTTTTAATCAAGTAAGATAAGGGATGTAAAACGCAAACATAGTCCGCTTGGAGTTTATTATAAGAAAGCAAAAAAGACATTCCTAAATCTCTGGTTTTTATGTCAAGGTCAATTTTATCTTGTACGGAAACATCTTTTATGGAATTACGAATTATAGAGGTCGTATCATTGTAAGGCGGATTGCCTATGATTATAAGTTTTTCTTCGTTTTCAATAGTTAAATTAGGACGATTAACTTTTAAGAGAGAGTTCTGATAAATAAAATCTACCCCATTAACCGTCTTTTTCGCTTCAAAAATAGCTTTTTGATCAATATCAGCCCCAATTAATCTTTTAGCAATATTTTTTTTTGCTAAAAATGAACCATAGCCGCATGATGAATCTAAAATTGTCCAATCTTTAATTTTCGTAATATTCTTTTGCAAAATAGAATAAGCCAAATCAACAATAATTTCGGGTGTATAATAAGAACCTAGATTAACCGTGTCTATATAATTTAGGTGCTGCTGCTGATTATTACTCATACAACTTTATTATATCAGTTTTTTCTAATATTGATAAGGTTCAATACATAGAGCGAGAGAATAAATATGCGGGATGGACGGGACTCGGAACCGTTAAAATAGTTTTCGAGTTCGCCGTAATATAAGATAAAAATTAATACTCCTCAATAGAATCAGGGCAAATACAGTTATTAGTTACAATTAGATCTTATTAGCTTTAATCAACTTTCATCACTTCTTTGTCACAATAGTGTCACAATTTGTGCCACTTAGCAATATAGGGGAAGTGGTGGAAGTTTAAAGATCAACCAAGAGCGGGCTTTAGGCCTGCTTTTGTTTTTTGGGTGGCGTTATTTTACCATCGCTGATCTTGTAGCCCTCCCTGATCAGCCTGTCATGAACTTTCCTTAATGTATTATAGAAACCGGCGAAGTTATTTATTTCTTCTTCTGTAAAAATATGCTTATCGTTTTTCATATCACTTATAATTTACTACCCTTGAATTAATTAATCAAGTAGCTCTCACAGCTACCCAATAGTGTCATTCTTTAGTCAATCATACTTAAATATATTTATTAGTGTCATGTGTATGCAATCGTCCTCAACCTTGAGAAGCATTGCCTTAGCGCCCTATTCTTTAATATAGTTTAATTATTGCTAGGATTAAATAATAAATCT
>JAZDFM010000006.1:0-24831 GCA_043807825.1 bacterium
AAAATAAAAATTTTATTTAATTTTTATGAAAAAATCAGAATTCCATCAACCGACAGGTACGGATTTGAAGGCGAAGTGCCGATGGTTATTGACGGCAAGGATGTAATTTTCAAAGACGGAGAAACGGAAGAAATACCGCCATCTCTGATGAAAATGATACGGGAAGTTAAAGTAGAAGATGTTAATGAAAAAACCGGTCGGATAGAAGAATTAAAACAGCTCGCATCCGAATATTCTGTGGGTTCGTTTGAGAGAAAGGCAGTTGAAGAAGAAATAAGAAAAATGGAATCTTTAAAATAAAATTGTTGTCCGTGAGATTGCCGCGCTCCCTGCGGTCGCTCGCAATGACAATTTAAATTATGCAGAATAATCATATTGCCATATTCAAGGGTAAAAAGAAATGCAAAAAGATTTCCGCCGGATTTTATGTTTGCCCTGAATAGAGAAGAAATAATGAACTTATCACAATTTGTGATAAGTTTAAAAAAGATTAAATATTCGCCCAATGTTAATGTTTTTACCGAGCAAGGCGTTGCTATGCTGTCAACCGTTCTGAACAGCGAAAGGGCGATTTTAGTTAATATCGCAATCATGCGAACTTTTGTAAATATTAGAAAATTTATTTCCACTTACGAAGGATTAGCTATAAAAATAGCTGAATTGGAGAAAAAATACGACAAAAAAATCGGCAAGATTTTTGAGATATTGGGCCAACTGACCAAAACGGAAAATGAAGAAAAGCAAGAAATAGGATTTAGGGGGTGATATTAAAACAGCTCGCGTCCCGATATCCCGTTGGCTCGTTTGAGCGCAAAGCCGTGGAAGAAGAAATCAAGAAGCTGAATGATGAATAAAAATAAAAATTCAAATATTGCCATTCTGGTCTGCGGCGCTTTGGCTTATGATCGGATAATGGATTTTCCGGGAAAATTTTCCGAGCATATTTTGGCTGGCAAAACGCATATTTTGAATTTGTCTTTCACTGTCGGAAGCGTTAAAGAAAGCTTCGGCGGCACCGGCGGAAATATCGCTTACAATCTGGCTTTGCTTGGAGAACGGCCGAAACTAATCGCTGTTGTTGGCAAAGATTTTGGAAAATACGCGGCCTGGCTTAAAAAAAACAGGATAGATATCAGCGGCGTGAAAATAGCGAAAGACGATTTTACGGCCAGCGCGCAGATTATAACCGATATGGATGATAATCAGATTACGGCGTTTTATCCGGGGAGCAAGGATAAAATCCCCCTCGCCCCATTTGTTAAAGGGGGTAAAATACAGCTGGCCATTATCGCGCCGGACACAGTTGCCAGAATGAGAGAATATGCTAAAATATTCAGACAAAATAAGATTGCGTATATTTTTGATCCGGGCCAGCAAATCGCCTATTACAAAGCCACGGAGCTGAAATACGCGATCAAGGGAGCGAAAATGCTGATCGGCAATGATTATGAGATCCAGATGATCTTGAATAAATTAAAGATAAAGCTGAAAAAATTAAAAGAAATGGCGGAAATTTTGGCAATTACCAAAGGCGGGAAAGGCACGGATTTGTATAATAAAAACAAAAAGATATTTGTTAAAGCTGCAAAAAAGAAAGCTGTCATAGACCCAACAGGCGCCGGCGACGCTTTTCGCGCCGGGTTTATCAAAGGATTGATAATGGGCAAGGAATTAAAACAATGCGCGCAAATAGCTATGATAACGGCGGCTTACGCGGTGGAAAATCAGGGAACGCAGGAGCATAGGTTTACATGGGCGGAAGCGGAAAAGAGATATGAGAAGAATTATGGGGAGAAGCTGTAGTCCTTATCGTCATTGCGAGCGACCGCAGGGAGCGCGGCAATCTCAGGTATGAAAAATTTAAATAGTAGTTTTTACTTTAATTTATACTTATCATTTGTGAGATTGCTTCGTCGCTGAAGCTCCTCGCAATGACAATTGAAAGTTTTATGCAACATGACGTAAAAGATCTAAAATTATCCCAAGGAGGAAAAAAAAGAATTGAATGGGCTGAAAAAGACATGCCTGTTTTAAATTTGATTAAAAAAAGATGGGAAAAAGAAAAACCGCTCAAAGGCGTAAAATTATCTGCTTGTCTGCATGTTACGGCTGAAACTGCGAATTTGGCCAGAACCTTGAAGGCCGGCGGAGCCGAAGTTTTTTTATGCGCTTCCAATCCATTGTCAACGCAGGACGATGTGGCGGCCGCGCTGGTTAAAGAATATGGCATAAAAGTTTGCGCTATCCACGGGGAAGATAAAAAAGTTTATTATTCTCATTTGCGCGCGGCTTTGGATTTCAAGCCGAACATAACCATGGACGACGGAGCTGATTTGCTGACGCTTTTGCATACGGAATATAAAAAACAAGCTGAAGCGATTTGGGGTTCAATGGAAGAAACCACCACCGGCGTTATCAGGTTGAAGGCTTTGGAAAAATCAGGCAAATTGGCCGTTCCGATTATGGCCGTCAATGACGCTAAAACGAAAAATATGTTTGACAACCGTTATGGCACCGGCCAATCAACCATTGACGGAATAATCCGCGCCACAGATATTTTGATCGCGGGAAAAAATGTCGTTGTCGCCGGCTACGGCTGGTGCGGGCGCGGATTCGCTTCGCGGGCTCGCGGAATGGGAGCTAAAGCAATAGTGTGCGAAGTTGATAAAATAAAAGCTTTGGAAGCCGCCATGGATGGATTTGCCGTCATGCCCATGAAGCAGGCCGCGAAAATAGGCGATTTGTTCTGCACTTTGACCGGAGATGTCAATGTGATCAGAGGCGAACATTTCGCTTTAATGAAACATGGCGCCATAGTCTGCAATTCCGGCCACTTTGATGTTGAAATAAATGTGGGAGAACTGAAAAAAATGGCGGCGCAAATAAATAAGAATATCAGAAATAATGTTGACGAATATGTGTTGGAGTTAACCCCCCTCGCCCCCCTTTCAAAGGGGGGCATAATGGGGGTTAAATCAATTTATCTTTTGGCCGAAGGCAGATTGGTGAATTTGGCCGCGGCCGAAGGGCATCCGGCGAGCGTCATGGACATGAGTTTCGCCACTCAGGCTTTGGCGTCCGAATATGTTGCTGGAAATTATAAAAAAATGGAAAAAAAAGTATATAATGTTCCGGAAAAAATAGAGCAATGGGTGGCTGATTTGAAGCTTAAGGCAATGGGAATAAACATAGATAAATTAACAAGCGAACAGGAGAAATATTTAAGCGCGTGGGAAGCGGGAACATAAAAAATTAAAAGTTAAAAAATCAAAATGTAAAGTGCAATTTAAAATAAAAAATTAAATTATTTAAAAAATATTATGTCGGAAAAAAATGTGCGATTAATAACTTCGGAGTCAGTCACCGAGGGACATCCTGACAAAGTTTGCGATCAAATCAGCGACGGAATTTACGATGAAATGCTGAAAGCCGACCCGATGAGCCGCAGCGCCGTGGAAACTTTTTGCACCACCGGCATGGTGGTGGTGGGCGGAGAAGTTACGACAAAAGCTTATGTCAACATTGATAAAGTCGTCCGCGATGTTTTGCGCGGCATCGGCTATGACAAGCAGGAATACGGCTTCTGTTGCGACGATGTCGGAGTGCTTGTGGCGATTCACGAACAAAGCCCGGATATCGCCCAAGGAGTGAATGAAGGCCAAGGAGAATTCAAAGAGCAGGGAGCCGGCGATCAGGGTTTGATGATAGGCTATGCCACCGACGAGACTCCGGAATTTATGCCTTTACCCATTATTTTGGCGCATAAATTAACCATGAAATTGGCGAAAGTGAGAAAAGACGGCATTCTGCCTTATTTAAGGCCTGACGGAAAAAGCCAGGTAACCATTGAATATCATGGAGATAAAGCTGTCCGCGCCGAAACCGTGGTTATCGCCGCGCACCATAGCGATAAAGTGAGTTTGAAAAAATTAAGGGATGATATCAAGAAAAAAGTCATTGAACCGGTAATGGGAAAATTGTTGGATAAAAAAACAAAATATTTCATTAACGCGACAGGCAAATTTATTTTGGGCGGGCCGCCGGCGGATACGGGATTGACCGGCAGAAAAATAATCATTGACACTTACGGAGGAGCAGTGCCTCACGGAGGAGGAGCTTTTTCCGGAAAAGATTTGACCAAAGTTGACCGATCCGGAGCCTATATGGCAAGATACGCGGCGAAAAATATAGTGGCCGCCGGTTTGGCCGGCAAATGCCTGTTGCAGGTCGCTTACGCCATCGGCGTGGCCGAGCCGGTAGGAATTTACATTGAAACTTACGGCACGAATAAAATTCCCGAAACAAAAATTTTGGAATTGGTGAAAAAACATTTTGATTTCCGGCCGAAGAGGATTATTGATTCGCTTAATTTAAGGAGGCCGATTTACGGAAAAACCGCGGCTTACGGGCATTTCGGAAGATCAGGCAAAGATTTTCCATGGGAGGCGGTTGATAAAGCCGGAATTTTGAAGAAAGAAGGGAAAATTTAGAATTTATGTTTTCAGGCATTGTTGAAAAAACCGGCGAGCTTAAAAAAATTGACAGCCGAGCCGGAAAAATTTATTTCACGATAAAGGCCGGAAATTTTTTGCGCGGCGTGAAAATCGGCGCCAGCATTTCTTGCGACGGAGTCTGCCTGACAGCCATAAAAATAGCGGCCGGGAATTTTACCGTG
Organism: bacterium; assembly: GCA_043807825.1. Taxonomy (GTDB): domain Bacteria; phylum Patescibacteriota; class Patescibacteriia; order Patescibacteriales; family GWC2-42-12; genus JACPHD01. The sequence goes on from JAZDFM010000006.1 coordinate 4,676, forward strand.
GAATTGATGCCGGAAACTTTGCGTTTGACCAAATTCAGCCAGTCAAAGATCGGAGATTTGATAAATTTGGAAAAATCTTTGAAAATAGGCGATTCAATAGGCGGGCATTTTGTCGCCGGGCATGTTGACGCGGTCGGAGAAGTTGAAAAAGTTGAACTGTTCGGCGCGGACGCGAGCGTGATTGTCAAAGTTCCGGAGAAAATAATCAAATATTTGGCCTACAAAGGTTCGGTGTCGCTTAACGGCGTAAGCTTGACGATCGCCGGAAATGGCAAAAATCGGTTGAAAGTCTGCCTTATCGGGCATACTTTGAAAATCACCAATTTGGGAAAAGCGCGCGTCGGAGATAAAATCAATGTGGAAGTTGACACAATAGCGAGATATATTGAATCTCTGATAAAAGCGTAAAAAGTTTGCCGTTAAATCTAATATTATATTTGGCATAAAAATTAAAGGTGCCGCCGCAAGATAACCTCTTGTCATTTCATCTAAACATATTTTGTTTAGGTAAAAAGAATAGAGGTTTTTTTGGCTTTCTGTTGACTTAATTGGCAAAAAAAGGAGATTAACCGACCAGTTAAGGCAATTTTCACCTGAATCTGAATTTTATTTTAAATCAATTTTATGCTAAAATAAAAGCATAGGAATAAAATAACAATACTATTATGCTTGACAGTCTTATTTTGAACAAAAAGTCAATAGAAAATATTTATCAAATACTTTGCGAATTTTATGAAAAATATCTAAAGCCATTTGGAGTAAAGTTGCCAAAACTTTATAGTTCGCAAGGCAAATTTACAAAAGATGTTTTAGTTTTAGTATATCTGGCTTATGGTTATCCAAAAACTAGAAAGGTTAGCAAGGAAGAATTAACGAAATTTATCAGAAGCTATTATCCCAATACAAACGATGTGCAACAAGCAAGACATCTTGGCGCTCAATTTGGCTGGTGGATTGTAGCTGGTGGTCGCGATAATATTGTTTTGCGAATTAAAAGAGGTTCATATCAACTTTACACATTAGAACAACCATACCCAGGTTTTAAGCAAGGACATAGAATTTCAGAAACTGATGATTGGGAAAAAATTAAAGAAGCATACAATTTTCGTTGCGCAACTTGCGGCTCTCAAGAAAATAAGCCACATTTTCATTGGCCTGCTACTAAAACAATATTGCAAATCGGACACATGGATCCAAATAAGCCCTTGGTAAATGGAAATATTATTCCGCAGTGTCAAAAATGCAACAGAGCTGACAGAAATAGATGGGTTTATGACGGTAAAGGCAGGGTTATCAAATTAGCGGACGCTAACTTTGTTAAAAATTTTGATAAAGATGTAAGAGAAAAAATTTATAGAATACTCCATAAAGAATTTAAAGGAAAAAATCCTTATGCAAAATGATAATTTAATCAATCAAATAATTTTGGGCGATTCTCTAGAAATATTATCTAAGATAAAAGATAATTCTATTGATGTTGTTTTGACAGACCCTCCATATTTTTTAGACAAGATGGATAATAATTGGAAATATGAAAAAGTTGAAGATACAAAAAATCAACAAACCATAAAATCCTTGCCCGCAGGAATGAAATTTGACAGAAAACAAGGACAAGATTTTTATAAATGGTATTTAACCATATCCGAACAAATATTCAGAGCGCTTAAGCCAGGCGGTTTTTTCTTTTCATTTTCAAGCCCTAGGTTATATCACCGAATGGCTTCGGCAGTAGATGATGCTGGTTTAGAAATCAGAGATTGTTTTTTGTGGCTTTACACTCAAAATCAAGCCAAGGCGATGAGTGTAAATCATTTTATAGATAAAATGGATGTATCAAATGAAGAAAAAGAAAAAATAAAAGAAAAATTTGACGGCTGGAAAACCCCACAGTTAAAAAGTTGCTTTGAACCTATTGTTATGTCGCAAAAACCTTCTGATGGAACTTATTTAAGCAATATGCTAAAAAATGATATTGGTTTGATGAATACTAGTATCAGAGTTGGAGACAATATGTTCCCGTCAAATGTTTTAACAGTAGAAAATATAAATGAAATAATTGATAAATCTTTTTTAATTGGAAAACCGACAAAAAAGGAAAAAGGCGATTTTAATAATCACAAGACTGTAAAGCCAGTAGAGATTTGCGAACACATAATTAAACTAACTGCTTTTTATGAAAACGCTGTTATATTAGATCCTTTTGTCGGTAGCGGAACAACGGCAGTGGCCGCAAAGAAACTTGGATTAAATTATATAGGCATAGACGCAAACCCAGAATATGTAGCAATATCAGAAAAAAGATTAAAGGAACTTGATAAAAAAAATAATTTGTTTGATATTGTAAAACAAGAAACACGTTCGGATATTAAATTGCAAGCACGATTGCAATTTGCGTAAAATTATGTTAGAAAGCGCGTATGGTGGCAGTCTTATAAAATCATGAAATCAAATGCTTTTCAAAATTTAAAAGCCGGAGATTTTAATATCGCAATCGTCAAAGCGAAATTTAACTGCGATGTTACGGATAATTTGGTTGAAGGAGCTTTAAGGGCGCTTAAACAAGCTGGCGTCAAATCGGGCAATATAAAAATTGTTGAAGTTCCCGGAACGTTTGAAATACCTTTCGCGTGCCAGCGATTGGCGCTCGGCGGCAAATATCGTGGTATAATAACCATAGGCGCCGTGATAAAAGGAGAAACAGCGCATTTTGAATATATTTCCGGCGCGGCCGTGGAAGGCATAATGCGCGTGATGCTTGAAACTAAAACGCCGATCTCTTTGGGAGTTATAACCGTGTATAATTATTCGCAAGCGAAAGCGCGAAGCAAGAGCGGAAAAACAAACAAAGGCTATGAAGCCGCCATGGCGTTGATTGAGATGATGTTAAATAAATGATGATTTTTTCGGCAAAAGTGATAAAAGGCGGAGGAATTGGCAAGTGGCTTGGTTTTCCGACCGCCAATCTGGATGTTGAAAATTTGAATTTTGGCCTTGGCCATGGAGTTTATTTGGTAAAAGTTAAACTTGGTGATAAAATTAAAGAAGGCTTGATGCACTGGGGCGTGAAAAAAACTTTCGGGCGGGATGTTTCATGCGAAGTGTTTATAAAAAATTTCAATCAAGATATTTACGGAATGATTGTTTCGGTTGAAGTCATGAAAAAAATCAGAAATGTGAAAAAATTCAGCGGAGCAGAAGATTTGAAAAAGCAAATTAAAAAAGATTTAAAATAATTTAAAATTTATCCACATGCTTGGATATTTGCAAAAATTCAATAATCTTCCGGATGATTTAAAGCAAAAAGTTTCAAACTCGGAAGCCATGAAAAAAATTGAAGAGCTTGAGAAGAAATATAATATTCCTCTTGCCGCTTTAATAATGAAAGTGATGGTTCAAGAAGTTGATCTTGAAAATGCGCGGGAATATTTGCTGAAAGAAAATTTGACAGAACAGCAGGCTGAAAATTTGGCCATTGATCTTAAAAAAGATATTTTTTCTTTTAAGCGGGAAAAGCCTCAAGCCAAAAGCGCGAATTTCTTTTTTTCACCGGAAGATGAAGAAGAAGTGAGAAAATTGGCGGAACAGATAGTTAAGTCTGAAAATTCCGCGATGGCGCCGGAAAGCGCGGATGATAAATTGGAGCGGATAATAAGCCAAGCTCAAATAAATTTCGGTTCCGCGGATTTGGCCGGAAGATTTTCGCAAATTTTAAGGACTTATCTGCGAGGCATCAGAAATAAGCTTGATACCAAGGCCGCTTTAATCAAGCCTTTTTCAAGCGGAGGATTAAGCTTTGATGAAGATTCGGCGGAAAAAGTGATGGCGCTGGCCGGCAAAATTTCAGAATCAAAATCAGCCATTCCGATTATCAAGCCATTGCCGAAAATAAAAATTCCGGAATTGGAAAAAAGGGACGCGGCTTATGATTTTTCAAAATTGGCCGCCAAACTTGACACGGCGCATGAATTGGCTCCGCTTACTCCGCAAATTGTTAAAAAAGAGCCTGAAAAAAAAGAAATTCCCGCGGTTGAACAGAATAAAAATACCGTGATCAAAAAAAGATTTGAGTCTGAAAATTCAATCAGCGGCAGTAAAGTAAAACTTGAAGATGTAAAATACATTCCTCGCGTTATGGCGCCTATTGACGAGATTAAATATATGGATTTGAAGAGTTTTCGCAGGCTTGACAATGATCCGTTTAAAAGCGCGGATAAAATCAAGAGCAAAATAAATCTTTTTGAAGAAGAAAATTACGGGAAAAAGCTTGAAAGCATAAAGCTTTGGCGCTCAAGCTCGATAAACAAACTGTATTTGGAAATAGGAAATTTAAGCATTGGCGGAAACAAGCCGGTTGATGTTATAATAGAAGAAAGAAAAAGAAATAATCAGGAGTATTTAACCACTGATGAATTCAAAGCGATCATGGATTTGAATAAAAGCTTGAGATTTTAAATTTATGCAGCAATTTGTCGTGCCTCAATTCATTGATGTTGAGGATAAAATTATCGGTCCGATAACTGTGAGGCAATTTATAATCATGCTGGCCGGATTTTTAATGATAGCTATTTTTTACAAATTGTTTGATTTTTCAATGTTCTTGACTTTCGGTTTGCTGACGCTCGTGATTTCCGGCGTTATTTCATTTGTCAAAATAAACGGCAGGCCTTTCCATTATTTTATTTTGAATTTGGCGCAAACATTAAGAAGGCCGAAACTAAGAGTTTGGAGAAACGGTTTTTTGCCGGGCGATTATGAAGGAGGCGCGATCGGGAAAGATGTCCGGCCGGCCGCGGTTCCTGTTTTAAGCAAGCGCTATACGGCTTCTCGTTTGGCCGAGCTGTCTTTGATTGTTGACACGAAAGGAGCGTATAAAGGAGAATCGGGAAAATCCGGAGAGGCGATTGCGCGAAAATAAGCCAGTAATTTATAATTTAAAAATGCCGAATAAATTAGCCAAAAACAAAATATCAAGCTCAACCCAGCAATATTTGGACATTGCCGAGTTCCGAGACGACACAGTGATTATGAGGGACGGGACTTTGCGCGCGGTTCTTTTGGTGGCAAGCATCAATTTCGCGCTAAAAAGCGAAGACGAGCAAAACGCGATAATTTCCGCTTATGTGGGTTTTTTGAACAATATTGATTTTCCTCTGCAGATTGTCATTCAATCGCGCGAGCTTAATATTGACAATTATCTTAATCTGTTAAGGCAGAAGGAAAAAGAGCAGACAAATGAACTGTTGAAAATGCAGACTGCCGAATATCTGCAGTATGTGAGCGAATTGATTTCACTGGGTAAAATAATGAATAAAAAATTTTATGCGGTTGTTTCTTATAATCCGTTATCCGACAAGCAGAAAGGTTTTTTTTCAAAATTGGCTGAATCTTTGAAGCCGGTTTCTCTGATTAAAATGAAAGAAGAAAGATTTTTGAAGAGAAAAAATGAACTGAACAGGCGGGTTGAAAATATAACCGGCGGACTGGCTTCAATGGGAGTGAACGCGGTTCAGCTTGACACGCAAAGCTTGATTGAATTGTTTTACAATACTTATAATCCAGAAACTTCGGCTAACCAAAAATTGGCCGAAACCAAAGAATTAAGATTCGCCGAATAATAAGCGAAATTATTATGTTTAACCCGGATCAAATAAAAAAACAGGAAGATATTGAATCAAAGAAAAAGTCTTTTGCTGAAAAGAAAAAATCTTGGCAAGAGGAAGAGGCTGTTTCATTGACGCGCGAATTGGTTGAAGAGGAAAAATCTTACCGCCGAGGAGCGATTTCAATAAATGATTTGATTTCTCCGGCGTCCATTGAAGTGAAGCCTGATTTTTTGAGGCTCGGATCAAAATTTTTGAGGACGATTTTCGTGATCAATTATCCGCGCTACATCAGCGTCGGCTGGTTCGCGCCGATCATAAACTTGAATTCCACTTTTGACATTTCAATGTTTTTTTATCCGGTTGAAAGCGCCGTGGTTTTGAACCAGCTGAAAAAGAAAGTGGGAAATTTGGAAGCCCAGATAATATCCGACTCTGAAAAAGGCGCGGCCAGAGATCCTTTGCGCGAAACGGCCTTGCGCGACATAGAATCTTTGCGCGACGCTTTAACGCAGGGAGTGGAAAAATTTTTCCAATTCGCTTTGTATTTGACGATTTACGCCGACAGCGAACAAGAGCTTGATAAATTGTCCGAGGAAGTTGAAAATATTTTCGGCTCGCGCTTGGTTTATTCCAAAAGAGTTTTTTATCAGGCGGAACAGGGGTTTAATTCAACTTTGCCTTTGGCCAACGACGAATTGTATATTTCTTTCAACATGAATTCTTCTCCGGCGGCTTCTTCTTTCCCTTTTATTTCAAGCGAGCTCACTTCGGATAGCGGCATATTATACGGGATAAACCGCCATAACAACAGTTTGATTTTGTTTGACCGTTTCAGTTTGCAGAACGCCAACAGCGTGGTTTTCGCCACTTCCGGAGCCGGAAAAAGCTACGCCATCAAATTGGAAATTTTGCGAAGCCTGATGATGGGCGCGGAGGTGATTATTATTGATCCGGAAAACGAATACAAGCATTTGGCCGAAGCCGTGGGCGGAACTTACATAAATATTTCTTTGGCCAGCGAGAATAAAATCAATCCGTTTGATTTGCCGCGCTTTGTTTCCGGCGAATCAAAAGCCGAAGACATAATCAGAAGCGGCGTGATTACGGTTAAAGGATTGGTGAGGCTGATGCTCGGAGATTTGACCCATGAAGAAGATTCAATCATAGACCGCGCTTTGCTGGAAACTTACGCGAAAAAAGATATTACTCCGGATTGCGATTTATCAAAAGTTGAAGCGCCGATCATGCAGGATTTGGAAGATATTTTGGAAGGCATGGAAGGGGGAGCGGGGTTGGCTTTGAGGCTGAAAAAGTATACTCAAGGCACTTTTGCCGGATTATTCAACAGCCCGACCAATGTCAAAATGGATAATCAGCTTGTTTGTTTTTCCGTCAGGGATTTGGAAGACGAGCTTAGGCCCATCGCCATTTATACGGTTATAAATTACATTTGGAATGTGGTGCGGTCGGAGCTGAAAAAAAGAATTCTTGTGATTGATGAAGCGTGGTGGCTGATGCAACATGAAGACAGCGCCAAATTCATTTACGCTTTGGTTAAGCGATGCAGAAAATATTATCTCGGAGTGACGACGATTACGCAGGATGTGAATGATTTTTTGGCTTCGCCGTACGGCCAGGCTATCGTGAATAATTCGGCTCTCCAGTTTTTGCTGAAGCAGTCTCCGTCCGCCATTGAGCTGGTGCAGAAAACTTTCGTTTTAACGCAAGGCGAAAAGTATCTTTTGCTTGAATGCGGAGTGGGCGAAGGAATATTTTTCGCCGGCAATAAGCATGTGGCCATAAAAATTGTCGCTTCATACACCGAAGATCAGCTTATAACTTCCGATCCCCGCCAAATTTTGGAAATTGAGCAGGAGAAAAAAGAATTCGCGTCAAATATGATGAACGGAGAAGAAAACGAGGAAAATATTTAAACATGTATGAATAGAAAAATTTGGGGAATAATTATTGTCATAGCGGCCGCGGCTTTAATAGCCGGAATTGTTTATATTATATTTTTTCATGAATTTTCAGCGCCCGCGAGCCAAATCGTTGAACAGCCGGCGGTTCAAGAGCCTGTTAAAAATATTCAAACGGCGCCGGAAGCTGAAGTCCAGCCAGTTTCCGCTCCGGTTGCCCAAAAAACCGAAATTACTCGGGATGATTTGGCAAGGATGGCGGCGGCTTTCGCCGAAAGATTCGGCAGTTTTTCCAATCAATCGGATTATGGAAATATCCGCGATCTGCAGATTTTCATGACCAATGCAATGAAAAGCTGGTCGGAAAATTATATCAACGACGCCAGATCTAAAAAAACCCAGACTTCAATCTACTACGGCATTGTCACTAAAGCGATTTCAAGCCGGGCCGAACAATTTGATTCTGACGCCGGTTCAGCTGAAATTTTGGTTAAAACCCAAAGAAGAGAATCAGCTGGAGTCGCTGGAAACAGTTCCGTTTTTTATCAGGATATAATAATAAAATACGCGCGCGAACAATCGGTTTGGCGCGTTGACGGCATTTATTGGCAGGATAGATAATGAATTATGAATATTGAATTTTTGGAAAAAGCGCGGAAAATAACCGGTAAAATCTGGTTATTTTTTTTAGATTTGATTTTTCCCATTGAGTGTTTGGGATGCGGGAAAGAGGGAAAATGGATTTGCGGCGCGTGCTTCGGAGAAATCAATATTAAATCCAAGCAATATTGCCTGCATTGCAAAAAAGAAAATGATTTCGGGAGATTCTGCTCGGATTGCGGAGTTCTTTACAGCTTGGACGGAGTTTGGATAGCCGCGCTTTACGATGAATTGATAATCAGCCGAGCCATCAAAAGTTTGAAATACCATTTCGTTAAAGGCTTGTCGGATGATTTAAGCAAAATGCTGGCGTTATTCATAAGCGATTTGTTAGATAAGGGCAGAGTCTTTAAGCCAAGCTTGTCCGGCGGAGCGGATTGGAAAAATTTTCAGCGCGCTCAAAATCTGCCAATGGCTGTTTTGAATTTTAAAGATAATTTGATAGTGCCTGTTCCGTTGTCAAAAAAACGCTTGCGCTGGCGAGGATTCAATCAAGCCGAACTGCTGGCGAAGAAAATCGCCGAATATTACGGATTGGCCACGGATAGTGAAAATTTGGTTAGAGTTAAACATGGAAAGCCGCAAGCCAAACTGGATGAAATCCACAGAATGGAAAATATCAAGCAATGTTTCAGCTGGCGCGGCGCGAATTTGAATAAAAAAAACATCATCTTGGTTGACGATGTAGTTACCACCGGCGCCACGCTTAACGAATGCGCCAAAGTTTTAAAAGCCGGCGGCGCCGGCGAAATTTGGGGATTGGTCGCGGCCAAAGGATGAAATCGGCCGTTATCCTGAAATAATTTTATTATCGCCAAGCCCGTGTTTGAAAATTTCATAATCTTTTTTGAATATTTTTTTGGCGATATTGTAAATGCCGTAGGTGATGAAAAAAGCCGAAAAAACATCAATGGTATAATGCAAATGGCCCAAAAGCACGGAAGCCGCGGCCGTTATTGAGCAGGCTAAAAACAATCTTCTCATTTTTTTATTTTCCCAAAAAAGCAAGGCCATCAGAAAGGGCAATCCCGTATGGCCGGAAAAGAATAAATCGGCTCCGGAACTGAAATATTTAAAACTGTCAAAATCAACGGCGATATGATTCGGGATCGGCCCAAGGTGCGTCATCAGTATGAAAATTGAGCGGACGCATATAAACAGGGAAACGCTTTTAAATACAAACGGAATAATCTTCGGATTAAGAATAAGCAGAAGAATTATGAACATCACGAAAAATATTATGCCTTCGCTGAAAATAATATCTGTGTTGACCACCGGAAGATTATCAAGCAGAATGTCGGTGGTTGAATTGCCGGCTTTGATGGCCGCGTATTTTATGGCGTTGTAATTCACGAAAAGGCTGGCGATGAAAAACAGAATCCCGATTATCGCGGAAACGGCGAAAACTCTGTTTTTCCACAGCAATCCGTGTTTGTCCATCAATGATTTTATTGATTTTTTCATCGTATGTCCATATATTTTTTATTAAAAGGCTTATTGAAAAAAATAGTCCAAAAATAGTTGATGCTGTATTTCCAAAATATTTTCAGCGCCCCTTCGGATTTTATCCGTCTGCCGGACGCGTAAATAGGAAGCTTGAAAGTGAATTTTACATCCCCGACTTTGTTAAGACGGCCGGCCAAATCGGCGTCTTCGCCCCAAAAATCAAATTTGGAATTAAACCCACCTATTTTTTCAATGGCCGATCTTCTGACGACAAAATTTCCTCCTTGGAGCATTGATCCGATTTTGAAAACAAATCTGTTTAATAGGTAACTCATAAAAGCCAGACGGTAATAAAAGATTACCCAAAAATTAAGAACGGCGGACAAATCATAAAAAACATGAGGTCCGCTTAAGGCGGCCAAATTTTCGTTATCGGCGAATTCTTTAAAAATTTTATCTATCCAGCCCGGAGTCAGGATCGTGTCGGCGTCAATATTCGCTATAAGATCGCCTTTGGATCTCAAATATCCGGTGCGGCGGGCGCTGACCAATCCTTTCCGCGATTCGTCAATCACAATTACATTGGAAAAAGAAGAAGCTATTTCCTTGGTTTTATCGGAGCTGGCGTTGTTGACGACAATGATTTCAATATCGCAGAATCTGCCGGCTGTTTGCTCCAAAACCGAGCCGAGGCATCGGCCGATGAGATTTTCTTCATTGTAAGCCGGAATAACAAAGCTTAATTTCATATTTATTTAATTTTTAATATATATATTTTTGATAATTGGCGGAAAATTTCAAAAATGGAAACAGTTTTTAGAATATCTTTAATCATAAACAGGAATTTTTTGGATCCGATGAATATGCCGTTTTTTTTATGCGGCCACGGGCTGGTCACATTTTTCCAGAATATTATTTTAATTCTCAATTTATTTTTTATTATCAGTTTGTTTAAATAAACTTCCAATCCGAAATTCGGCAATTTTCTAATTTCGTCAAGTTTATCTTGAACAAGTTTTTTTTCAAAAACTCTCTCGCCTGATATAAAATCAAAACCTATTTTTCTGAATATCCAAGGGCTGTTTTTTCTTAAGCTGATGCTTGCATCCGCCTCGCCGTCAATTATCGGTTTGAGCAGGTCGTTGATGTCCCCGCTTGTTAAGCCGATCAGATCGGCGTCTAATAAAAAAATATCATCTCCTTTTGATCGCGCTATTCCGTCAGCCACCGCTTCGCTTTTGCCTTTATTTTTTTCATGAATTATCAATTTAACGCCATCAAATTTTTTTACCGTTTTTGCCGTATCATCTTGAGAACCGTCGTCAATAACTATTATTTCATATATCATCGGATGTCCGCAAATCGCTCGCAGAACATTTTCAATCCTGGGGTTTTCGTTATGAGCAGGGATGATGCAAGAAATTTTCACCATAAAATTATATCAAATTTTTTTGGATTTTTTCAGCGATAAGTAAATTACGGCAGCCGATATAATAATCAAAAAAGCGGTAAAATTGGCGTAGCCGAAGTAGCTATCTATTTTCAGATATGCTTCGCCGAAATAAAAACCGATAAGCGCGAGAACCAATGATTTCGGCAAAGTGGCGATGAAATTATACCAGATGAATTTTCTAAACGGCATTTTCGCCATGCCGGCCGAAGTAAGCGCGGCCGCTCCGACCACATGCGACAATTTTCCTATCGCTAATGTTTTGAAGCTGCGCTTTTCAAAATGTTCGTCAAAATTTTTAACGCGCTCGGCGGTTATGCCTAAAAAACGCCCCCAGCGTTCAATGAATTTCCGCCGGCCCCAATAGCCGATGGCATAATACATTCCGTCTCCGACGACATCCCCGGCAACCGCTATGGCGTAAACTGTGAAAATATTCAGAACGCCCAAAGACGACAAAAATCCCGCGATAACAGTTATAATAGGGCCTTCAACCACGAGCGCCGGAAAAAGGAAAAAATATTTATAAGCCGTCAAAAGGAAAATAATTTTTTGTAATGGCATAATATCCCGCGCCTATTTGGACATATATATTATATGCTTTATTATGTTTTAACACAATGTCATTTACAAAAGTGTATTTTTTAGATATCATTATAGTATCAAGAAAGAAACCTTTATATTATATTCTATATACTATAATGTTATACAATTAGAAAAGATATGTCAAATAATAAAATTGCTGAAAACTTAAAGAAACTGAGGGCTAAAAAGGGGTTATCTCTCGAAAAGATTGCCCGTCTTGCCGATTTATCGCTCAACACCATTGTTAAGGTTGAAAACGGCGTAAATACAAACCCGACCATTGAAACGCTAACCAAAATCGCCAAGGCGCTTGAGGTTGGTGTTGATGATTTAATAAAATGAGAATAAAACTAATCTTTACTATAATTAAATGATAGATTTAGAAAAAATAAAAAAAGATTTTCCCCTGCTAAACAATCAAGTCAGCACCAAACTGATTGTTTATTTTGATAATGCTTGCATGAGCTTAAAGCCGAAGCAGGTTGTTGGGGCAATGAATGAATATTATTTTGAATACCCGGCATGTGCAGGTAGAAGTTCTCATAAATTGGGGGAGTTGGTAACAAAAAAAGTAAAAGAGGCAAGGCAAATCGTGGCGAATTTCATTAATGCTAACGAACAAGAAATTGTTTTTACCAGAAACACGACAGAGGGGATTAATTTATTGGCACGTTCATTAGATTTAAAGAATGGGGATTTGGTTTTAGCTACCGACAAAGAGCATAATTCAAATTTAGTTCCGTGGCAGGTATTGGTTAAAAAGAAAGGAATCCGTCATGAGATTGTCAGGTCAAATGATGACGGCTCTTTTAATTTAGAGAAGTACAAGGAACTGGTAAAAGAGACTAAATTAGTATCAATGGTTCATACTTCAAATTTGGATGGCACAACAATTCCAGCCAAGGAAATTATTAAAATTGCCCACGAGAATGGCGCTTTAGTGTTTTTAGATGCGGCTCAAAGCACGCCACACAAAAAAATTGATGTAAAAGATTTGGGTGTTGATTTTCTCGCCTTTTCCGGGCACAAAATGTTAGGGCCGACCGGCACAGGCATTCTCTATGGAAAGCAAAATTTGCTTAAAAAATTAGAACCCTTTATGGTTGGCGGAGATACAGTTGAATACTCTACATATACCGATCATAAAACGCTAAAAGCACCAGAAAAATTTGAGGCAGGACTTCAGGATTATGCCGGGATAATCGGTCTTGGTGAAGCAGTTAAATATCTTGAAGATATAGGGTTTGATAATATACGAGAGCAGGAGTTAAAGCTAAATCGCTATATTACCGAAGGAATAAATAAACTTCCAGGAATTAAAATTATCGGCCCGAATGATCCTGCCCTAAGATCAGGTATAATTTCTTTTTACATTGATGGAATGGATATGCATCAAACTGCCTTGATGCTAGACGAAATGTCTAATGTAATGATTAGGTCGGGTCAGCACTGCGTCCATTCTTGGTTCAATGATAAAAAGATTAAAAATTCTGCCCGCGTGTCTTTGTATTTTTACAATACCATGGAGGAGGCAAAGATTTTTGTTGAAACATTAAATAAGATAATTAAAATATTATGATTTGTGTAATTGCCTTAATTGTTTTCTCGATAATGGGTATTTTTAGCCTTGCTTATCGTAATCTTGCTAAGGAGGCTTTTGATTGCGTTTTTAGACGAATAACTTTCAGACCGTGTAATACTGGCTTTGACCAGAAGATAAAAAGTAAAATAATGGCAAAGTTGCTTACTCGTTCGGTTTTTGTAGCTCGTATATTTAATAAATATTTTGAGGTATTTTCTTGGATTTTTCTCATATTGATGGTTTGGAGCATATTTTATACTATCAAAGGCGGATATAATTATTATCTTTACGGCAGTTGCAATGGTTTAAATCAAGCCGGATTTTGCGCCTTTGATCCCAAAGGAGAGAATAATAAAATTACCGACATCAGTCAGGCATGTGGCACTGAGGAAAAATCAGAAAAGAATGTTTCATTAAATGGTGTTGATTTGTTATCTTTTCCGACAAAGAATGTTGGCTCAAAAGACACAGTTGTTTTAATAGGGTGTTATGAATGCGATTATACCAGAAAAGCATACCCCGATATTCAAAAATTAGTCAGAGAGAAAAAAGCCAACTATATTTTCGCCCATTACCCGGCCAAAGAAAATACTAATTTCTTATCTGAAGTTGGCTATTGTGTATATAAAGAGTACGGCGATAGATTTTGGTCATTTAATGATTATTTATTCACAGTCGACAAGGTGGAAATTTATCAGCCCGAATACATCAATACGATATTGAGAAATTTTTATTTTGATGTTAATAAAATAAATGGATGTGTTGAAAATCCTGAAACAAAACAATTAGTAAATGAGCAGATTAGCGAGTTAAGAAAAACCCATTTGTACGGAACACCCACGGTGTTTATTAATGGCAAAGCATTTGTCGGGCCGAAACCTTACAGGGTTTACAAAAGCATACTTAATAAATTTATTATATTCTAGGAGTTAAATTGAATAAAATATGACCCGAGAAACTCAACATCAAGATAATTGTTGCGCAGTCAATCTAGACAATGTCGATGGCAAAATCCTTAAAAAAGTTTTATTTCTGGTTTTGTTTATAAATTTTGGAATGTTTCTTGTTGAGGTGGTGGGTGGATTCATTTCACATTCAAACGCTCTTCTCGCCGACTCATTGGATATGCTCGGAGATGCATTTGTATACGGAATCAGTATTGCGGTATTATTTAAACATCCGTCGGTTCGTGCGAAAGCTTCTTTGGTGAAAGGTATTATGATACTTTTACTTGGGCTTCTTGTCATCGGTGAAAGTATTTTTAAAATCATCAATCCTGTCATTCCGGTTGCCGAAACAATTACTATAATCGGACTGTTGGCATTATTAGTGAATGCTACATCTTTTATATTGCTTCTGAAACATAAAGCAAAAGATTTGAATGTGAGATCGGCATGGATTTGTTCCCGCAATGATGTGTTTGCAAATATTGGGGTAATCATTGCAGGGCTTTTGGTAGCAAGATTTAACTCAATGTGGCCCGATGTTACGGTTGGTTTAATAATAGCTTCTATTGTTATTCAATCATCATTTCAGATTATTAAAGAATCCCTGAAACATAGCAAGCAATAAAGGTAATGTATTAACATATTAAAATTAAAATAATTTGTTGCCAAGGAAAAATTTGAAATTGAGGTGGCGCGCCAATGAAATTGGTACAGCCTCAAATTCGGCAGCTAGACAAGACGCTAAAAATGCCCCAATATTACTATAGGTGACGGGCACTTAACCCGAGTTGCCTGCCAATTTTTAAGATTCTTATTCTTTCCAAAAGGTAACGCCAAAAATAAAAACTGGCCGAGAGTTAAGGCCAGTTTTATTAATTATATAGTTAGCCGATTTTTTTTAATAAAATCATTAGGCCGATGCCCAGAAGTATAAAGGTTAGCTGGATCAGCGATTTACCTATAGCAGTGTCTTTTTTTAACTCGGGAATCAAATCCGAAGTAGCGATATAAATAAAACCACCGGCGGTAAATGGTATTATAAAATCGGAAAAATTTTCGAATTTAACGCCGATAATCAGGGTGATAATGCCGCCTATTATGGCCAGGAGCGAGGAAAGAAAGTTAAAAGCTATGGCCTTGGCGCGGCTATAGCCGGCATAAACTAAAATGCCGAAGTCGCCTATTTCCTGGGGGATTTCATGGGTAATGACCGCGATAGTAGTGGCTACGCCTAGAGGAAAGCTGATTAAATACGAGCCGGCGATGATCATGCCGTCGGTAAAGTTATGCAGGCCGTCGCCGACCAGGTTCATCGTTCCAACCGGATGAGGATGGGCGTCGGTGGTATTTATATGGCAGTGCCGCCAATGGATGAATTTTTCCAAAGCGAAAAAAGATAATAAGCCTGATAAAAGCCAAAGCCAGAGGTAAAAACTATTGTTTTTTTCAACCGCCTCGGGAATCAAATGGATAAAGCTGTCGCCCAATAAAGTGCCGGCGGACAAACTGACTAAAAATAAGGATAGCTGATAAAGCCTTTTTTGCGAAGCAAAAATGGTTAAAACTCCGATTAATGAAATAGAAGAAACCAAAATTATGCTGGAGATTGTCAGAAGATAAATATTGGCCATAAATTTTTTTAAGAAACTGCTTTTATTTTAGCATAAAATCAGTTTTTGACCAAAAAGCGAGATTGGTTTAGAATAAAGCTACTAAGAGACTGTTATAAAATTATTTTGCAGCCATCTTTAAGAATATCCCTAATTCAAGCCAATGAAGTTAAATTTTGATAAAAACCGATTAAATTCCAATCCGGCGCAGCTTTTACGCCAAGCCGGCTATATTTACATTATTGACAGGCGGAGCGGAGAAGAGAGCTATGTCCGCCGGCTGGGCAGGGGTTTTTATCCGCGCTTCCATCTTTATCTTGACGATAAAGGCGGCCAAACGTTTTTAAATTTGCATTTGGACCAGAAACAGCCAAGCTACCAAGGCGCTTCGGCCCATAACGCGGAATATGACGGAGAGCTGGTGGAAAAAGAAATGCAAAGAATAGAAAAATTAATAATGTATAATTTATAACCGGTAACTCGTTTTTTCTGCTCCCCGGTAGTTATTGGTTATAGGTTATGGGTTATAAAAATATTGAATATGCAACAGCCCTCAGATGAAATTAAAAGTAAATTAGATATTGTTGAAGTTATCCGCGAGTATATTAACTTAAAAGCCGCCGGCGTCAATTTCCGCAGTGTCTGCCCGTTCCATCGGGAAAAAACGCCGTCTTTTATGGTCAGCTCGGAAAAACAGATCTGGCATTGCTTCGGCTGCGGCAAAGGCGGAGATATTTTTTCTTTCATCATGGAGATTGAGGGGATAACTTTCGCCGAAGCCTTGCGCCTTTTAGCCAAAAAGGCGGGCGTGGTTTTAAAAAGATCCGACCCAAGGCTTACTTCCCAGCGCAACCGGCTTTTAGACATTACCGATTTAGCCGTCAGATATTACCATAAAGTCTTATTGGACAGCCCGCGAGCCGAACCGGCCAGAAAATATTTGTCAGACAGGGCTTTGACCGAGGAGACGACCGCTGCCTGGCAAATCGGCTATAGCTTCGAGGCCTGGGACAGCCTGGTTAATTTTTTAAAAAGCAAAGGCTATGGCGAAAATGAGATATTTCTGGCCGGCCTGATTGTAAAAAAGGAGCGGCAATCGGGTTTTTACGACCGTTTCCGGGGACGAATTATGTTTCCGATAAGCGACCTTAACGGCAGTGTCGTTGGTTTTAGCGCCAGAGTCTTGCCGGGCGGTGAAAATCGACGGCTGGCCGAGGCGGACGAAAAAATGGGAAAATATATTAATTCTCCGCAAACCATGATCTACAATAAATCCCAGATTTTGTTCGGTCTGGACAAAGCCAGACTAGCCATAAAAAAAGAAGACCTAGCAATTATCGTTGAAGGCCAGATGGACGCCATTACCGCCCATCAAGCCGGCTTCGCTAATGTCGTAGCTTCCTCGGGCACTAGCCTGACGGCGCAACAAGTCGCTTTGCTAAAGCGCTATACCATGAATTTAGTTTTAGCTTTTGATATGGATAAGGCCGGCGATTTAGCCGCTGAAAGGGGCATTGCCCAAGCCATGCAAGCCGAGCTAAACATTAAAGTAATCGAAATTTCCGGCGGCAAAGACCCGGATGAATGCATCAGGCGAAATCCCGAGGAATGGAAAAATGCCGTCAGCCAGGCCAAGCCGATGATGGAATATTTTTTTAATAAGACTTTTTCCAAATTAAATCCGCTAAAGCTAGAGCAGAAGCGGCAGGCGATAAAAACGCTTTTGCCGGTCATCGCCAAGTTAGGCAATAAGATAGAACAAGATCATTGGCTTAAACAGCTAACGCAGATAACCGACGTTGATGAGAAACAGTTAAGGGAAGAATTCTTTAAAACGGAAAAAATCAACCCCCAATATGCGGGCTCTATTAAAGAGGCGTCCGAAGAGAAAAATACTAATGTAAATGATAAACTGACCCGGGAAGAGATTTTGTCCGAATTACTGTTGGCTTTAATTTTAAAATATCCGTCCCAGCTAGAATATATCGCTAACCGCCTCGGGACGGACGAACTGTTTGATGAAATTAACCAGATTATTTACAGAAACTTAATAGTTTATTATAATAGAGTTATTGAAACTCTTGCCCTCCCGGACGATTTTAATATCCAGGCTGCGGCCAGCGAGCCCAGCCAGAACCAACCAACGATTGGCAATAGGGGAATCGCAATAAATTACCATGAATTCAAGGTATGGCTAAAAGAAAATGAGCCGGCTTTAATTAATCAAAACGACAACAACCAGCCGTCTAAAGACATTTGTTTAAAGAGACTTGATAGGCTGGTTCTTTTAGCTGATAAAGAATTTTATGATTATTCCTCCGAGCAGGCGAAAAATGAAACCATCAATATATTAAAAATTTTAAAAAAGAATTATCTAAGCAGAAGGCTTAAACAGATCGCTAAATTAATCAGTCAAACAGAAAAGGAGAATTTGCCGGATCAGCAGGATGGCAAAATTACTGAATTAAAGGCCTTGATGGAAGAGTTTACTGCCCTAACCGAAGAAATCAGCGAGATAGAGTAAATAAAAATTAGCCTAAAAGCATTATAGTTTAATTAGATATATTATTTATTATGTTAAAAAAAAATTCCGCCAAAGGCGGATCCATCTTCGGCGGGAAATATAAAAATACCTCAAAGCATAAGCCTAGGGCAAGAATCGGGAAAAAAGCGGGGTCGGCGGAGAAAAAAAGGCTTTTTAAAGAGAAAAAAGCCAGGCAGGCGATAAGATTAATTAAAAAGGGAAAGCAAAGAAGAAATGCCGCAGCAAAAAAAGAAAAATTAAAAATAGAACACGAGATAATTAAACCGTCAATTGAGCAGATTAATAATTTAATAGTTAAAGGCAGATCCAGGGGTTTCGTTACGGAAACAGAATTATTGAATATTTTTCCTGAAGTTGAAGAATACATTTATGATTATGAATTAACTCTTGAAGATCTGCAAAAAAATGGCATCCAGATAGTCGAGGATACGGGAGGCTTTCTCGATTTAACCGTTGAGGCAAAAAAGAAAAGGACGGAAAGCTTAACCGGTTTTTCCGAAAAGAAAAAATTTGATATCTCGGAATTAAGCTCGGATTCAATCCAGATGTATTTAAGGGAAATCGGCAAGGTGCCGCTTTTATCCGGCGATGAAGAAATTGAATTAGCCAAGCGTAAAGAAAAAGGCGACAAAGGAGCCGAGAAAAAAATTATTGAAGCCAATTTGCGCTTAGTGGTTTCCATCGCTAAAAAGTTTACCGGCTCCAAAGGCTTAAGCCTCCTGGATTTAATTCAGGAAGGCAATATCGGACTGTTTCGCGCGGTTGAAAAATTTGAATACCGCAAAGGCTATAAATTTTCAACCTACGCTACCTGGTGGATCAGGCAGGCGATTACCCGCGCCCTAGCCGACCAGTCGCGGACTATCCGCATTCCAGTGCATATGGTGGAAACCATCAATAAGTTTCAGCAAGTGGAGCGGCAGTTAATCCAGGATTTGGGGCGGGAACCAATGCCCGAAGAAATTGCGGCCGAGATGGGCGAGGAGATCGAAAAAGTCAGGCATGTCATAAAAATATCCCAGGATACGATTTCTTTAGAAACTACGGTTGGCGAAGACGAAGAAGATTCCACTTTAGAAGATTTTATTGAAGATGTAAAAAATGTTACGCCCGACCGATCGGCGGCTTTGCAACTCTTAAAAGATTATGTCAAAGAAGTTATTGCTGAACTGACGCCGCGCGAGCAGAAAATTTTGGAAATGCGTTTTGGCCTGATTGATGGCGTCGCCCATACCCTAGAAGAAGTTGGCCGGGAGTTCGACGTTACCCGCGAGCGCATCAGGCAAATTGAAGCTAAGGCGCTGGAAAGAATCCAGAAACATGAGGGGATAAAGAAGTTAAGGGATTATTAAAATTAATTAAAAATTAACAATTACGAATTTTGTATTAATGTTAACATTGCAGCAAAGGGGTTTACACTTTT
This sequence comes from bacterium, assembly GCA_043807825.1. Classification (GTDB taxonomy): domain Bacteria; phylum Patescibacteriota; class Patescibacteriia; order Patescibacteriales; family GWC2-42-12; genus JACPHD01. The sequence goes on from JAZDFM010000006.1 coordinate 24,446, forward strand.
AAGGGCTATTTTTATAATAAATATTCATTATTTATTATAATTTTAGCCAATATGAATTATTTTGACCCTAGATATAAGCAATTATTAGTTTCTAAACTGGAAAATATCATTAAGAAGAAACAAACCGTGCTATCTGTTGCCGGAGAAATGTCAGTTTCTAGGCAGACCATCCACAAGCATTTACTCCGTTACAGACGTTTTGGAGAAGATGGTATTGCGCAAGCCCAATTTAGAAAAAAATATAGACCGGCTCATAACAAAACCGCTGAAGCCCTGGAACGATGCGTGATTGAGTTGGCGGGTCGGTGCGGCGCTGACGGCGTAGAAACTCTGGCTGACCGTTTGCAATACGAATACAATACCACTCTTCACCCCACGACTATCTA
>JAZDFM010000007.1:0-24010 GCA_043807825.1 bacterium
TGAAACATAATATCCGTCATTATCGGTTACTTTCAAAGTAACCGCGCAATTGCCGGATGAATTAAAAATTATAATCGGACTGGTTGTGGCCGCGTCATTGATGCTGGCTCCGGCCGTGGCGGTCCACAAATAAGAGCATAAACTATCGGAGCAATCAATCGCCGTACTCGGGGCCGAACTTAAATAAACTTTGCTTTTGTTGGTGAATTCAGCCTGCTCTCCTTTGCTGGGATCATTGGGGAAATAAGTAAAATCAGGAATCGGCATTTCATGCTTGTAAGTCGTAAAAGTCAAAGGCGATCCATCATCGGCTTCAGCCGGAGTGTCAATCGCGCTGTTATACTGAACCAAAGAAGAAGATTTATGCGAAGCATTGTTATCCCAAACTTTAACCCACCAATAATACGCGGTATTATAATTCAGCGCCATGGCCAAATCAAGCGGAAATTGGTCAACGCCCGCGTCTATTTTACATTTGCTTGTCGGATTATTATAGCCAAGGCATTGCCCGGAATCAAAAACCGGACTTACAATGCTGTTTGAAGTATTGGCTATGATTTGATAAGCGTATTCGCTCTGTCCCGCGTCAGGATCGCTGAAAATCCATCCTAATTTGGCTTTAAGCGCTCCGTATTGCGCGGCTTGCGAGAAACTCCAGTTGTGGGCGTTCAAACCTGACGCGCTTGGCGGACTATTGATGTCGCCGACTACTTTATAATTTGAGCTCGCGCAAGCCGGGCTCTCATTTGAGCAATTAAAACTCACCCAGCCGATGCCTGTTTTATCATCATTGGCATTCCATGCCCAGCCGCTGAAATTTCCGGTTACGCCATCTATTGAAACTCCGTTACTCCATGTTCCGTTCAATTTTATCCATCCGCCAGAGCCCATTGATAAAATTTTGCCCCAGCCGTAGACTTTTCCATCGGATGAATTATAACAAGCCGTGCAACTGTTTGAAGAATTGCATACTGACGGGCAATTTGAATTAAAGGCGTAATTATCCGGCGGATTTGTTTCACTAAAGCTTATCCAGCCGACATTTGAGCTCCAAGCGTAGCCGCTGAAATTTTTTGAAGCCAAATCTATGCTTACTCCGTAATTGCTTGTTCCGCAAGCCGGACTGTCATTGACGCAATTAAAGCTTACCCAGCCGACATTTGAGCTCCAAGCGTAGCCGGAAGTATTGTTGGCGGCGCTGGCGTTTATGGTTTTAACTTCTTTTTTTGAACTGAATTCATAATAAACAACGGCTATGCTTAAACTGAAAGAAACCGCTAACATTAAAACGGTTATCATCCATGTTTTTTTTCCAAAAAAATCCTTCATACGCTTTATGATTCTCATAAAAATAAATTCCAATACCAATTCAAAATATTATCCTGCCAAAATAGAATTATTATCGCGCCAGCGGCCAGAAATACTCCCAAAGGCATTTGCGAACCGAATTCTTTCTTGCGCGCCAGAACCAAGCTTATGCCGATTATTGATCCGATGAAATAAGAGATGATAATAGCGGCTAACACTCCCGGCCAGCCAAAAGACAAACCTATGAGCAACCCCAATCTGATATCTCCCCCGCCTATCCATTTTCCTTTTGAAATCACAAACTGAATTAAGAAAAAACTACCTCCTATTATACCTGAAATCAGCAAATTCCACAAATCAAATCCTAAAATCAAATTAAAAATCAGCATAACCAAGCAAGCCGGCAAAGTTATTATATCCAAAATCAGATACCACCGCAGATCATAGATAAAAATCACGATCATCGCGCTTATTAAAAACCAATCGCGTGCCAAGCGAACTGTTAATTCCTGATTAAAATAATAAGCCGCCGCGAATAACAAGCCTGTTGCCAATTCCACGGCCGGATACTGCCATGATATTGGCTTTTTGCAATGCCTGCATTTTCCGGCGAGCAGAATAAAGCTCAAAATCGGAACATTGTCATGCCACGCGATTTGCTTTCCGCATTTCGGACAATAAGAACGCTTCCATTTGTCGCCCCCTTTAACAAAGGGGGTCAGGGGGATTTTCTTATGCAAACGCCAAATAAAACAATTCAAAAACGAACCAATAATAAGGCCGAATAAAAAAACTAAAATAAAATATGCTGGCATAAAATATAAATTTAATTTTTTAATTTGGCATTTTCCGGCGCCATTTTAACGGCTTGATCAAAATATTTTTTTTCAGCCTCAAAATCTTTCTTGTCTTTATATAAAAAAGACAAAGACAGCGGCCAATGATAATCCGAAGGATTCAGCATAAATCCGCGCCGACTGAATTCAATGGCTTTATCCAAATTATTTCGCGCGTAATAAACATCGGATATATTTTTATACAACGACGCCCGATAAGGATCAAATTTCAGCCCTTTTTTATAATTATCAAGAGCCGCTTCGTAATTCTCCATTTTAAAATCCGCCAAACCGAGGCTTTCATGCAGTTTGGCCGCGATCGCCGATATTTGCGAGCGATGCTGGCTGTTCAGATAAGGATGGTCTGTCGGAGGCAAAATTCCAATGGCTTGGCTTAAAATTTTTGCCGCTCCGGCATAATCTTGCGAAGCCATTTTTTGCCTTGCCAAATCCTCGTAAACCGAAGTAAAGTACGGAAATTTTGATATCAAATCATTGAATATTTTTTCAGATTCCGCGTAATAAGCTTTGTCAATATAAAATCCAAACAAAGAATAAGCGCGCGCGATATTGCTTAAAATTCCATAAGTTTTTCCATCCTTGGCGATTTCAACGCCGTCAAAAATATTGCCAAGCAAAAAACTTTTTTCCGAATCGCTTTCAACCAGAAAAAAACAATTCAAATTTAAAAGAATATTATTCTCTTGATAATAGCTACTATTTGAGCTTAAACTCATGGCTTTTTCCATGTTGGCCGCCACGGCTTCGCAGTCTGACCTCCTCAGCGATTCCAAAGCTTTGACATAATAATTTTCCGCTCTTGCCTGATTTATATTATTGGAGTAAACAAACATGGCCGATGTGAAAAATAAAGCCGTCCAAATGAATATTTTTGAAAACGCGGTCAAGCTTACGCCCAAAATTCTCATCTGTTCGCGGCGATTAGCCGAAACCCACAATAAAGCCGCGATTAAATACAAATACACCGAATTCGCCGCCAAAGAAAAACTGAAAAGATTATTCACGCAATACGCCAAAAGTGATGCCGACAAAAACACAACCAGCCAATCATTGGCTTCAAAAGCTCGCTTGCCCGATAAAAAAACGGCTGTTTTATAAAAAATATAAACATAAAACAATAAATTCGCGGCCAAGCCTAAAATTCCAAAAGACAAAAGCTGGTCAAAAATCCAATTGTGAGCCCTGTCATGCAAACTGTTTATGGCCTCATACACTCCCCAGTCAATATTATAGTATTTCATAAAAACATCCGACAGAACTTCCGGGCCATAGCCTAAAAATAATCTTAAACCGCTTGCTTTCTTTATTTCTTTAACAGCAGATTCAAGATAATAAATCCTCATCTTATTTGAACCGCTTTTAAAGTCAACTATGCTTTTCAGCCGGCCGGCAAAATTTATTGAATCATAATCGGCTTTTTCCGCCGGCTTGGCCATATTCAATCCTATTACAAGCGCGGCGCAGATAAAAACTATGCCGGCAAATCCGAAAACCGTTTTTTTAAAGCCTTTATAAAACAGCCAAAAAATAATTAAAAACAGCGCCGAGCATAAAAATCCGAGCCAAGCCGCCCGCGAATAAGCGAGAACCAGGCAAGCCGACTGCATGAATATTATCAAGCATGCCAGAAATCTGGCGAAAAATTTTTTCGCGATAAAAATTAAATAATAAATACTAAGCGGAACAACCATGATCAGCCAATGCGCTAAAAAATTAGGCTGTCCGAATGTTGAAAAAACGCGGCCGGAGCTTAAAAAATTTTCAGGCCACGCCCAAGGGTCAAGAAGAAAATATTGCGCCAAACCGTAAGCCGAAACAAAAAACGAGGAAGCTAAAACCGCTATGGCGATTCTTTTTATTTGTCTGTCGTTTTTAATGTTCAAAACTGCCAAAATAAAAAACAGGATATAATGCGAAAAATTGTAAAACCCCTGTTGTCTTGAAAAGCTTCCCCAAAAGCTTCTGCTCGGATCTATTGAAAAAAACGAGCTGGCTAAAAAACAAGCCGCCAAAAAACCGGCGAATAAAAAAATTTTCGCGCTTCCCCGGAATCTTAATTCGCCGTTTATAAAAACTTTCGCCGCGAACGCGAGAAAAATCAAGCTTAAAACCGCTCTGAAAACAATCGCTTTATAAAGATCAAAAAAATTATAGCTTGACATGCTGAAATCAAAAATCACCGGAATAAAAAAAATTATTGCCAATATTCCGAATTCAATTGACAGGTCGCAAATTTTTAATATTTTTTCTTTTAGCATGTTTATATTCAGACCGTTGAATAATTAAATTTAGTTCTTTCTTGTCATTCCCGCGAAGGCGGGAATCCAGTTTCTGCGCTTAATTTATGGATTCCCGCCTTCGCGGGAATGACAAAACTGAATTATTCAACACTCTTATATTATACCTTAAATATCCGAACAAGAAAAACAGGGTTGATTAAACCCTGTTTTTCCATAAATCTTTTATAGGACTCCTTTGAAAGATTTTTATACGCTTAAAATAATGCTCCAGGGTACGCGGTATGCGTGCCTGTCGGAACCGATCCTGTTTGTCCGCCCAAGCAATATGTCAAAGTGTATGAGGCGCCGTTTACTGTCATGGTATAAGTATAGGTGCCGTTATCCACAGTGCAAGTGGCGCCGTCAGTAGCCGGAGTTGGATTTGTCGGAACTGATGCCATATAAGTGACTGTTCCGTTGACGATTGATGTTCCCAGCGTCGCCGGATAAGCATTGACATCATTAAAATACAATTCCAAGGCTGTCTGAATCTGCTTGATGTCCGAAACTCTTTTGGCGTCTCTTGATTTCATTCTCGCGTTATTTAAAGCCACCACCGATAAAGTTGACAATAAGCCGATAATCGCGATAACAACCAATAACTCAATCAAAGTAAAACCTTTTTGTGTTTTCATAATTCACCCCCTCTCAAAATAAATTTATTCAATGATATGGTTTCAAATTACTTATCCACAATTATAGCATAGAAATAAAACAATTGCATTACCACCCCCTGATAATCTGCAAACTGGAATTTTCTTCAACTCTGTAGACCAGCGCGTATTCGCTTCCGTCTGATTTGCTCACGAAACGATAAATATAAGTCGCGTCAATTATAGGGCTGTTGGATTGATTTTTCGGATCAACCGGCAATTTCCCCAAATACGGTTTAGCTCCTGAAGTCAAAGCCGAACCCAAAGCGGTATTATAGCAATTTGAACCCGATGGGACGCTGGCGCCGAAATCTTCAGCTCCAGCGTCCCAGCTCCCGCAAACCGGATACCTGTTATTTTCATCGTAATAAAGGTTGATGGCTGTTCTCATCTGCGACATATCGGCTTTTCTTAAAGCGTCTCTGGCTTTATTTCGCGCGGTATTCAGCGAAACAACCGCGAAAGACGATAAAATTCCTATGATACTGATTACCACTAGAAGCTCAATTAAAGTAAAGCCTTTTAATATGTGTTTATTTTCGCGCATAAAATTAAAATTAAAAACTGCTGGCTAAATTATACATCGGAAGAATAACGGCCGCAACCATTATTCCGACCGCCACGCCCATAACAACCATGATCAGCGGCTCCATTAAAGTCATCAAATTGGAAACCATATTTGAAATTTCTCTTCCGTAAAAATTGGTTATTCTCTCCAAAATAACATCTATTTTTCCGGTTTTTTCTCCGATATTCAACATTTGCGAAACCATTTTCGGTATCACATCGCTTTTTATGAACACGCTGGAAATTGAATTTCCGTCTTCAACCTCCTTAATTGTCTCGTCTATAAGCTCTTTATAGATGCTGTTGCCCACGACTTCGGAAGCCACTTTCAAGCTGTTGTCTATGGTAACTCCTCCGACAATCAAAGTATTCATTGATCTGGTGAATCTGACCAAATAAATCAGCTTGAACAAACGCCCGAAAATAGGAAGCTTCAGCTTCGCGTAATCAAGCTGTCTCTTGCCCTTGGCTTTTCCCGTGTACCACCTGAAAAGAAATATAATCGCGCCCGCGGCTACAAGCAGCGCCAGCCAATATTTTGACATAATGCCGGAAGAGCTGATTAAAATTTTCGTGGTAATGGGCAATTCGGCTCCGCTTTCGGTAAGTATGGCTGTCAGTTTCGGCACCACGAAAATCATCATGACAATTCCGACCACAATCAGCGAGCATAAGACAAAAGCCGGATAAATCATGGCTCCCCTGATTTTGCTCATCATATCGTAATCTTTTTCCATTTCATCGGCCAAATAGCTTAACACCTCGTCCAATTTGCCGGAAGTCTCTCCGGATCTTATAACGCTCACATAAAAATTGCTGAAAACTTTCGGCCGCTTGCCCAAAGTCTCGGATAAAGAAGAGCCGGCGTCAACTTCATCAGCCACTTCGGAAACAGTCATTTTCAAATTGATATTCTCGGTCTGGTCAATTAAAATCTTAAGCGCTTGCACCATTGAAACATTGGCCGAAATCAAAACCGAAAATTGCCGCGAAAAAATAACTATGTCTTTAATTTTTATCCTGTTCAAAAAATCAATATTGATCCAGCTTTTGGTTTTGCGGGTTTCAGAAATTGAAACGATTGACAGGCCTTTTTCCCTTAATGCTTCTCCGGCATCGTCTTTGCCGTTTGCTTCAATCATGCCTTCTTGAATTTTTTTGTTCCTGTCAAGAGCTTTGTATTTATAAATCGGCATTTGTTGATTGAAATTAATTATTAATTTATATCTTCTCTTCTTATTTCGCCGGATTCAACCAAACTGTCAAGAGATTTGTCCATTCTGATCATGCCCTGTCTTCTTGATGTCTGCATAACGCTCTCAAGCTGGTGTATCTTTCCTTCTCTGATCAATGATTTGACCGCCTCGTTATTCAAAAGTATTTCGTTGGCCAAAACCATTCCTCCGCCTCTGCGCTTTACCAATTTTTGCGCCAACACGCCGATTAAAATATCTGCTAAATTATAACGGGCGGCTTCAGGCGGCATGCTTTCGGAAACGCCGATTAAAATTTTCTCTAAAACCCTTTCCGAACTGTCGGCGTTTATTTCAAGAACCACCAAACAATTTCCCGAAGCCAAATCAAAAATTTTCTGCATGGCCGAACCCAAAGAATGGCCGTCTTTTATTTCATTTATATAAACCGCGTCAACATCTTCGCTCAAACAATAATCCAAAGCTTCGGATACAGTGTTGACATCCGTTCCAACCTGCCTCTGAGTTATGAAGCTTAATTTGCTTACGAACAAATATTCAATCGGATCTTCAATCGTTATGATATTTAAAGCTTTTGTTTTATTAAGCTCTTCAATAAATGAAGTCGCTGTCGTTGTTTTTCCCGAATTATAAGCCCCGGCTATGACCAAAAGCCCGGAAGGCGCTTTCAAAAAATTTCCGCAAATTTCATCAAGCCCCAAATCGCTGAAATTTTTTATCACTCCGGGAATATGATGGAAAGATACGGCCAAAAGCCCTTTCTGGTAAAAAACATTCACGCGAAAACGAAAATTTGAAATATTTTTCACGACAATCAAGCTCTTGGCTTCTTTCAGTTTTACAATTTCTTCCTGGCTCAAAAAAGTCTCCGCTATTTTGCTTATAACCTCGGCTGAAATAATATCATGGCCGGATAAAGAGGCGAATTGCCCGCCCATTCTGGCCATCGGCAAGCTGCCTGAAGCCAAATGCAAATCAGACCCGTTCTTTTGGACCATTTCAGATAATATTCTATTTAAAAAAATTGAAGGCACTTCCATAAAAAATTATTTTTTAATCTTGCCGCTTAAAACTTTCTTTATTTTGTCAACCACTTCGGAAGGCATGAAATGCGCTTTGATTAAATAATCTTCAGCTCCCATTCTCAAGCCTTTTTCAATTTCATCCCTTTGGCTCAAATTAGTCAAAAGAATCACCGGAATATCTTTCGTTATTTTTTCGGATTTAAGCTGTGACAAAACATCAAAACCGTTCATTCCCGGCAACAAGATATCCAAAAGAATTATATCCGGCGCTTCTTTCAAGGCCAGCCTCACGGCCCTTTCCCCTCCGTCAGCCATGATCACTTTAAAATTTTCAATTTCAAATTTCGCCGCGTACATGCCGATTAAAAACGAATCGTCTTCAACTAAAAGAATTTTTATTTTTTCTTTGGCCATATATTTTAATTAAACATGAATTGTTCTTAAAACTTCTTCCATTGTCGTCAAGCCGAGCAGGACTTTCATTATTCCATCCTGTTTCATGGTGACAAAATTCTGATTTTTCACCAAAAAATCAAGCGTTAAATTGACTTTATTGTTCATAATAATTTCTTTTATTCCATCATTGACATCAAGAGTTTCGGCAAAAGCTATCCTTCCGATGTATCCGGTGGCTCCGCAACGGGCGCATCCTTTGCCTTTATAAAATTTTATTTTTTTCAAGTCAAAACCCGGAATCATTTCCTCAACCGCGGCCTTGGGCGTGATTGCCAATTCTTTTTTTATGTCATTCATAACATCTTCCGGCAATTTATATTCCATTTTGCAATGTTCGCATATTTTCCTGCCCAATCTCTGCGCCAACACGATATTCAAGGTTGATCCCAGAAGAAAAGGCTCCACATCCATATCCAAAAGTCTTGGAATAGCGCCCAAAGCGTCGTTGGTATGCAAAGTTGAAAGCACAAAATGCCCGGTCAAACTCGCGTGGATTCCCAGTTCGGCCGTTTCGTTGTCTCTTATTTCTCCCACCATTATAATATCCGGGTCTTGCCTCAAAAGAGAACGCAATCCTGAAGCGAAAGTAAAGCCGATTTCAGGCCTCACCTGGGATTGATTGACTCCTTTCACAAAATATTCAACCGGATCTTCCAGCGTTGAAATATTTATTCCTTCCTGGTTAAGCCCCGTTATTATTGAAAACAATGTTGTTGACTTTCCGGAACCGGTAGGCCCTGTCACCAAAAACATACCGTCTGTTTTTTCCAAGCTTTTCCTTATCACTTGAAGATTCGCGCCCATAAATCCCAGCCCTTCCAAAGTCGGAGCGCCTTTTGTCACATCCAAAATTCTCATCACAATTTTTTCTTCGCCGAGCAAAGGAAGTATTGAAATTCTCAAATCAATGTCTTTTCCGTTGACGCTCACTCTTATTCTGCCGTCTTGCGGCATTCTAGTTTCGTCAAGCTTCAAGTTGGACAAAACCTTGATTCTGCCCACGATCGCTGAATGGACGCTTTTCGGCAAAACAAGGGAATTGTGCAATATCCCGTCTATCCTGTAACGGACGCGGCTTTCATTCTGCATAGGCTCAATATGTATATCGGACGCCCTGCCTTCAACGGCGTGCCTGATTATCACCGAAACTATTTTTGACACGGGAGCTGACTTGGTTATTTCTTCAACATCTCCCTGCTTGCTCTTTTTATCAATTCGCTCCAAAGCCTCTTCGTCTTCTTTTGTTTTTAAAGCTTTAAGCACTTCTTTGCCTAAAGTTTTATAATATTTCAAAATATTCTCAAAGCTCAATTTGGAGATCAAAAAATATTCGGGCTGGAGATTTTCTTCTTTAGCTAAAAAATCTATGGCTTCAATGGCTTTAAAATTCTCCGGATCAACAATTCCAACCTTCATTTTGCCTTCGCTCACTTCAAAGCAAATTATTTTGTAATTTTCCGCCACTTCGGAAGGAATTAAATTCAAAACTTGATCCGGAACTTTCGCTTCAACCAAATTGCGGTAATTTAAATTATAAATTTTTGACTTGTATTCCACTAAATCTTCCGCGTCAATCAGGCCTTTGCTCACCAAAGCGTCTTCCGGGCTTATCGCGTATTCGGGAAAATTCTTTATTTCAGCCAGCCGTTCCGGAGTAAGAGCTTTCTCTTTTACCAATAAATTTATAAGTTCGTCGGTTTTGCTCATAAATAATAAAAAATTAATTCGGCCTAAAAGGATCTCTTTTGCCGATTTCCGCCGGAGATTTTCCGGATTGCGCGCTTTCTTTCAACGCTTTGAATTTATCGCTGGAAAAAATCTTCAAATCAAGCGCGCCTATTTTATCTGAATTATTTTCATCAGTTGCCATGTCCGAATCCAGAACAATATCAATATTCGCGTTTCCCCCGAATAAAAAATTTTTATTTTTATACAGCATAAAGCCGGAACCGATTATCATAACGGAAATAATCCCCGCGCTCACAGCTAACCTTTTTTTTGATATGGCTTTTTGAGACAACATAAATGATTATTGAGATAAATAATAACTGTAAATATTTAAAATAGCTTGGCTTTCTTCGGCCTGATAGCTTATTCCCGCTATATCAAAAAGCCTTAAACTGTTTTCAAAAGATTTTATTATATTTTTCAAAACGGAATAATTCACGGAGCTTAAGCTGGCTTCTATTTTAATCAAGCCGATTTTTTCGGGCGGATTGCTGAAAATTCCGGCCGGCGGATTGCTTTTTACCTCCGTTTCAACTTTAAGATTTTTATCGGCTGAAGCTGATTTCGTTTCAATTTTCACTGAATTCAAAATAGCGCCGTTTCTCAAAGAAATTGATTCAATTTCGGATATTATCGCGCTTGTGTCGCTTCCTGCCGGAATCATAGCCGAAATTTTTGATTTATCTCCATCGCTTGCCGATTTATATGATTCTTTCAAATTGCGCGCCGAGTTCAAGCGATTGGTCTTTTCCGCGTATTCAACCTGTATTCTGTTTTTCGCGTCTTCGTTTTCTTTGGAAATCATCTTATACTTCGGGACGATAAAAGCCAGCAGACCGGCGGTTAAAATCGCGATTCCGATGAAAGAAATAAAATAATTGAAATAATTTATCAAAAAAGCGCTTATTTTGATTTTTAACAGCTCGGGCTTTTTTTTATTTTCTTCATTCATAATTATTCCGTGAAAATTCCGTTTGAAATTGAAAATTTCAAGTCAAACTTTACCATGGATTTATTTTTCTCGTCTCCCGATATTGTCTCGCCTCCTCCGGCTTCAACGGATGCTATTTTTTTATTATTTTTAAAAACTCCGATTTGCTCGGATATGCTCCCATAATCGGATGCCAAAGCTTCCATGGCGTAATTTCCGCCCGTGTCGCCGTCAAAACTCGTGAAATAAACATTTTTGATCGTATTGTCTTCCAAAAATTTGAAAAAATTAGTCCAATAAATGTGCTTTTCAAACACTTGGGAGACTATTGACAATTTTTTCTGAAAATTTAAAATTTCGTCCAAACCGGATTCTTCTTCAGCGACTTTTTTTTCAAGATCGGAAAATTTTTGCGATTGCTCGGAATTTTTCAACCGGCTGTTTTTTTGATAAAACTCCAAGCCGTAATAAGACGCGGCTATTATGAAAATCGGAGCCAAAATCGCGATCGCGGAAACAATGATTTTGGAGCGCCAGTCAAAAAAAGTCACTATCTCTCCCTGTATCAAATTGGTTTTTAAAATTTGATCATTTTTTTCCTCGGCCTTGCCGGCGGGTTCAGCGGGAATCGGCTTAACCGCTTCAACGCTTTTTTTATTGTTTTTTTCACTATTGAAAACGCGCTGATAATCAAGCAAAGCGTCTTTATGATTAAGCTGTTTTTTAAATTTTTCAGCCAGCCCCGAAAAAATATTCGCGCGTTTTTTTTCCTGAACCGGCTTTGAATTCTCATGGCGCTTTATCAGGCTCAATATTTCTTTTCTTGATTTTTTTATTTTGCTCTTGTTTTCTCCTGTCTTCAAGCCGAAAAACGGCAAAAATGAGAATACGCGTTTTTTGCGCAGAAGCTCTTGTTTTTCCGGCTCAGACCACGCGATCTTTTCTTCTTGAATGTTTTTCAATTTTTGATCTTCTTCTTGTTTTTTGTTGTCTAAAAAATTTATATCCGGCATAAATTAAAATTCAAAATTTTTATTCCATCTCCCTTAAAGCCAACCCTATGGCTATTGCCATCCGAGGAGCGATTTCATCCAGCATGGGCTTCAAATCCAAAGGATAAGAAACAGAAGACCATGGATTTCCGGCAACAACATTTATATCCAATATTTTTGACAGGTACCCGGTGAAATTCGCCAAAAGAGCCGAGCCGCCGCTCAAAATAATCTTGTCGGTTTTTTTGCCGTTTTTGGTCTGGAACAAATTCAAAGCGTATTTTATCTCATTAACTATAGGCGAAATGCTTTCGGCGATAGTTTTCGGTATGGAATTATCAGCCGAATCAAGAGAACCCACTCCCAAATCGTATTTGAATTGTTCGGCCCTTTCCAATCCTATATTAAGGCTGTGGCTTATTGATTTCGTGATTGTCTGCCCGCCTATGTCTATGCTTCTGTTTAAAATCGGTATGCTTTTGTCAATAATCGTAAAGCTTGTTGTTTTGGCGCCGATTTCCACGATCATCGCCGTTGATTTGTCGTTTCCCAAAAGAGATCTTACCAACGCGAAAGTTTCGGTCTCAAGGCTTAACAAATTTATTCTGGCGTTTTTGAAAATTTCAATATACCGCTTAACCAAATTCCTCGGGGCGCCTGTCAATAAAATTTTTATGTTATTATCATCGGTTTCGCCCGGAGTTTCAATTTTTTTCCAATCCAAAATCATTTCTTCCGGAGGAAGAGGAATCACTTTTTTCGCTTCCCAATTTATGGCCGAAGGCAGATCTTTTTTATTCACCGAAGCCAAATTTATGATTGAAGAAAAAACCGAGAAAGTCGGCAGAGCCGAAACCGCTTGGCGGCTTGATATGCCGGCTTTGGCGCAAATTTTATTTATGGCTTCGGCGATTTTTTCCGGTTCGGCTTGGTCCAAATCATCAAGATTTTCGCTAAAGCCATAAGTCAGAAGCATGGCTTTGCCGCCTTGCTTTTTTAATTCAACTATTTTGATGCTTGAGCTTCCTATGTCTATGCCCAAACAGCTTTCATTGGAAAAAAATAAACTCATAATAAAAATTTACGGAGATGATTACAAAACTGTTTCGCAATCATCTCATGTCTTTGACACCATAACCGTTGTATTATACAATTATATAATAACAGCTTAAAAGAATCAATAATAGTATACCATAAATTTTAATTAAACAAAAATGATTTTTACGGATTTTTTAGAAAAATATAAAAAGATACTTATGATCTCCGGTTTCATCTTGGCTGTCTTTATTTTAGGATTTTTGCTTTATGTTTTATTTTTCAAATCGGCGCCGGTTCCGCAAATTCCGATTATGTCAGACCGGCAGACTGCCACTGGAACGCCGGGAGGATTGCCGGCCGCGAAATCCGGAACAGGCCAAACAAATGTTTCAGGCCGGCCGGCCGGGGAATTGCCTTCGGGAACAAATCAGCCGGCAAGCCAAGCCGCGGCCATTGCTTCGGGCGGTTTAACTCAAGTTTATGAATTGAGCAAAGAATCCGGTTTTGCCGCCACCTTGTCAGCCAACGGAAGCGATTTGCAATATTATAATAAACAGGATGGAAAATTTTACCGCGTCACCAAGGACGGGCAAACAAGCCTGCTATCTGACGACGCGTTTCATGAAGTTGAAAAAATCACCTGGTCTCCGGAAAAAAACAAAGCTATTCTTGAATATCCGGATCAAGCGAAAGTTATCTATGATTTCGCGAGCAAACAGCAGATAAGCCTGCCAAAGCACTGGAAAGATTTCAATTTTTCTCCGAATGGATCAAAAATCGTCATAAAAAGCATGGCGGACGACCAAGATAACAGATGGCTGGCGATTATCAACTCCGATGGATCATCCGCGCAAAAAGTGGCGTCTTTGGGAGATAAAGACAGCACTGTCTACCCTTCATGGTCTCCCAACAACCAAACGGTGGCGATGTTCACCGAAGGAGTGAATTATGACCAGCAAAAAGTATATTTTGTCGGATTGAACAATGAAAATTTCAAAGCCTTAACCATTGAAGGCCGAGGATTTGATCCCCAATGGTCTCCCAAAGGCGACCTTTTGCTTTACAGCGTCTATTCAAGTTCAAGCGATTTAAAGCCCGAACTTTGGATAACCGGCGCACAAGGAGAAAATATCGGATCAGGCAGAAATAAATTGGGCGTTCAGACATTCGCGGATAAATGCGTTTTTGCGTCAGCGTCTGAAATTTATTGCGCCGTTCCCGAAAGCCTTGAAGAAGGCGCCGGATTATTGAAAGAAATGGCAGAAAACACCAAAGATAATTTATACAAAATTGATGTCAAAACCGGATTGAAAAAACTTATCGCCTTGCCTGACGGAAAATTCACCATGTCCGATTTAATCGTTTCCGACAACGGATATTATTTGTATTTCACGGACGCGAACACAGGAAAAATAAATAAAATAAAGCTGAAATAACGGGACTGCCACCCAATAACATCATGCAGAATAAAATATCAACCGTCTATGCTTGTTCCAATTGCGGATCGCAATTCCCGAAATGGAGCGGGCGGTGCTTGGAGTGCGGCGGCTGGGGAACTCTGCAGATGCAAACCGTTAACCAAAAAACTTCCGATAAAATGGCCGACATCTCTCCAGCCGAAATTATTGACCTGGAAAAATTAAGCGCTCAAGCGCAAGACGCGCGATTAACATCCGACATAAAAGAATTGGATCGGGTTTTAGGAGGCGGCATAATGCCCGGCTCCCTTATTTTATTGGGAGGCGAACCCGGAATAGGCAAATCAACTTTGGTGGCCCAAACAGCCGATGCCATCAGCAAAAAAGGCCAAGTTATTTACGCCAGCGGAGAAGAATCCGCCGTCCAAATAAAGACAAGGCTGGACAGGCTCGGAATCAGCGCCGAAAACATAAAATTTTTAAACGAAACCAACGCGGAAAAAATTATTTCTTCCATCAAGCAGATTAAGCCGGCGCTGGCGATAATTGACTCTATACAAACAGTCTGCTCGTCAAACGCGTCAGGAGAAGCCGGGAGCATAAACCAAATACGAGGTTCGGCGGCAAGTTTTTTGGAAACCGCCAAAAACAATAATATTTCAATCATCCTGATCGGCCATATCACAAAAGACGGCTATTTGGCCGGACCAAAATCCCTTGAGCATATTGTTGACACCGTGCTTTATTTGGAAACCGAAACAAGCCGAGGTTACAGGATTCTGCGCGCTTCCAAAAACAGATTCGGCTCTATCAATGAAATAGGAGTGTTTGAAATGACAGCTAAAGGATTTAAAGAAATAACCGATCCTTGCTCAATATTCATTGAGCCGGACAAAAATTTCACCGGCTCTTCAATAAGCTGCGTCATGGAAGGAACGCGCCCGTTTTTGATTGAAATCCAAGCCTTGGCGACTAAAACGGTTTTCGGATACCCGCAAAGAAAAGCTTCGGGCTTTGATTTGAATCGCTTGCAAATTTTAATCGCCATCCTGAATAAGCGGGCCGGAATAAATTTAAACAGCCAGGACATAATATTGAATGTGGCCGGCGGATTGAAAATAACCGAGCCATGCCTTGACCTGGCGGTTTGCGCCGCCATCTTTTCTTCAATTCTGAATCAGCCCTTGAGCAGGCAGACTCTTATTTTGGGAGAGGTCGGTTTGGGAGGAGAAGTGAGAAATGTTTCCAACATTGAAGCCCGAGTCAAACAAGCCGAAAAATTGGGATTTAAAAAAGCGGTCTTGCCGCGATCGGAAATAAAAACGCAAAAAACCACAATCTTTTTTATTGACAATGTGGCCGATTTGGCAAAAATCATCACTTCGTAATAGCGACTATTCCAAATGCAAAGTTTTTTCCCATTCTTCAAATTTTTGCTTTAAAACCGGCCAGCGGGAAAAATTTTCATCTTGCTTGATTAAAATTTCAACTTGATCGCGAGCCTGCTTCATTAAAGCGTAATCAAACAAAGAAGCGATTTTAAGCTTTGGGAAGCCTTTCTGATCGGTTCCGTAAAATTCTCCCGGACCGCGGAATTTCAAATCAAGATTCGCCAATTCAAAACCGCTTGAACAATCAGCCAGCGCTTTGAGCCTTTCCATTGTCCGAGCCGATTTGCTGTCCGTGAACAAAAAACAATAAGATTGGCGTTCGCTTCTGCCTACCCTGCCCCTGAACTGATGAATCTGCGCCAAGCCGAAGCGATCAGCGCCTTCTATCATCATAACGCTGGCATTGGGAATATCAACCCCGACTTCAACGACAGAAGTTGAGACCAAAATTTTTATCTTATTATCCGCGAATTCCTTCATAATTTTTTCTTTTTCTTTAGATTTCATTCTGCCGTGCAGTTTGCTTATCTTCAAATCCGAAAAAACGGTTTTATCCAATTTTTCATATTCTTCTTCAACCGACTTCGCTCCGGTCTTATCTGAAACATCAATTAACGGACAAATTACAAAGGCTTGCCCGCCAAGTTTTATCTGTTCCCGGATAAATTCATAAGCCGCGCCGCGCTTGTCTTCGGAGACTATCTTTGTAATGATTTTTTTTCTTTTTTCCGGCATTTGGTCAATCACCGACAAGTCCAAATCTCCGTATAAAGCCAGCGCCAAACTTCTCGGAATGGGCGTGGCGGTCATTGATAAAAGATGCGGGCTTAAGCCTTGCGAATTCTTGCGCAACAAAATTTTCCTCTGTTCAACGCCGAAACGGTGCTGTTCGTCAATAACCGCCAAAGCCAGATCGTTAAACCGGACATCTTCCTGAATCAAAGCGTGAGTTCCGATGACAACATCGGCATTTGCCATAATATCGGCCGCGCCTGATTTTTCGCCGCTTGAAATCATTTTATTCGCTCCGGTTATCAACCCGATTTTAATATCAAAATTTTCCAACAATCCGCAGACTGTGTCATAATGCTGTTTGGCCAAAATTTCAGTCGGCGCCATCAAAACCGACTGTTTTTTATTCAACGCCGCGTTCAGCATGGCGATCAGCGCCACCACTGTTTTTCCACTGCCTACATCGCCTTCCAAAAGCCTGGACATAGGCCTGTTTTTTTCCATATCGCGCAAAATTTCCCAAGCCGCTTTTCTTTGCGCGTCAGTGAGCTTGAACGGCAGGCTGTTAACGAATTCTTTGGTTTCCGCTTCATAAAATTTCAAAGCCGCCGCCTGATTCAATTTTAAATTTCTTTTCGCCGCCTGCGACTGCAATTGAATTAAAAAAAGCTCGTCAAACGCCAAGCGTTCGCGGGCTTTTTCCATGTCAAGAACATTTTTCGGAAAATGAATTTTTTTTACGGCGTCTCCGAGATTTATGAGCTTGGCTCTTTTTTTAACTTCAAAGGGCAGCCAGTCAATAATTCGCGCGCTTAAATTTATAATCTGCTTGATTAAAAATCTGATTTGCTTTTGCGTCAAATTGGCCGTCAAATGATAATTCGGCACCAATCCTTGAGTATGCGTGGCGCCATGGCTAAAAGCTTGAATTTTTTCATAGACAGGAGACATCATGGCAAGCCCGCCATACTCATCTTCAACTTTGCCAGCCAAAGAAATTTTGTCGCCAACGCGCAAATTGCGGGCTATAAACGGCTGATTGAACCAAATCGCTTTTAATGTTTCGGTTCCGTCGCTAATCAAAGCTTCGGTAATATTCATTCCGCGCCTATGGCTTCGCTTATTTTGAATCAATTCAATCTGCCCGACGACATTGGCGCTCATTCCGGCTTGCAATTCGGCGATCGGCGTCATTTTCGTAAAATCATCGTATCTGAAAGGAAAATAAAAAAGCAGGTCGCGCGCGGTTTCAACGCCCAATTTTTTCAGCCGTTTGGCCGCGGACTCCCCGACTCTGTTTATTTTTATGACTTCGGCGTCAAGGGTGAGCATATCCTCATTTTAACACAAAAAAACAAGGGCAAAAAATTGCCCTTGTGTATAATTATTTTTTGTCAAGTTCCATGGCTTGCAATATCTTAAGATACATGTTCTCGACAATTTTCTCCTGCTCCTTGCCAGATTTGGCATAGTGGTCAAGACCGGGAGATGAATTTATTTCCAGCACCCAATAATGACCGGGGTTTTGGCTAATATCCCCGTCAATCATTAAATCAACACCGCAAAGCCTAAGACCCATCTCTTTCGCCAAATTAATTGAAATGTCGCGAAATTCAGGATGAACCCGATCGGTCATATCAATAGAATCACCTCCTGATGAAAGATTGGCGTTATCAAGAAGAAAAATACGCTCATTCTTCGGTAAAACAGAGTTTCGGTTTAAACCTTGATGCTTTAACTTGCCAGAAATCCGCAAATCCATAATTCTGAGTTTAGTATCACGGCCACATTCAATATATTGTTGTTGTTTTTGCTTGATTAAATCTCGGATTGGAGATTTCCCATCACCAACAATATTGAGCGGCACTCTTTGATAAGCGGAAATCAACTGATTATCAACAACCACGATTCTGTAATCATTACCACTAACTGGATATTGTACCAAGGCTACTCTATCCCATTCAAAAACAAATTTAATCGCCCGCAAGAATTCTTGTTCGTTGTTGGCTTTAAATACGCCAATGCCTTGGCTACCGCTGTTAGGTTTCACAATTACGGGAAAGCCGATTTTTTTAGCATAGCGAAGCGCGGCCTGAGTGTTTCTTCTTGAGTGAATGATTTTACACCACTTGTCGGAAAAAAATGTTTTTCCAGGTATAGTCGGAAAGCCGAGATTACTCATAAAAAAATTAGCGTAATCTTTGTCTTTCGCAATTTCAGATGAACCCTGCGGATTCAAATCAAGGCTGGAATATTTAAAATAACATTTTTTTCCATTTTTGAATATAATCAGTCCGGCAATTTTCCACTCCGGCTCCATAATAACTTGCGCTCCTATTCGTGGCGCCACTTCAATTAAAATTTCGCTCAATAATCGCTTTTTCGCTTCTTTTTTCATATTCTCCCTCCTGTTAATTATGGGTTATAACCAATTATAGTGAAAAGATCCTTGTATAATTACATATAATTATATTATAAATCTACTTTAACATCTTTAATATGTCAACTTTTTGTATTATCTCTGTTTTTTAAAAAAAATTAAATTATCAAAAAAAGGCCGATAAATATCGTCTTTTATGTTTATAAATAATTCTTTTTTATTAACTCGTTTTGTGAATTTCACCGGCGCGCCGGTGATAACAGCCAAAGGCGCCCGTTCGTCGGCTTCTCCCATTAGCAGAACCGCCGCTGTAGCCAAACTGTCCGCTATATTAGTTTTAGACATTTCTAAATATCGGCCAAAAATATCTTTGCGTCCGATATAATTTCTTAACCCGTTAAAACCGGCATGAGCTAATGCCACGCCGGTAATGCCTTTTCTTAATGGCGATGTCCTGCTATCAGTGATTAAAATGCCCAAATTTTTAATTTTATAATATCGGCTTAATATTTTTTGAAGTTTTTCCGCAACGCCGAAACTATCTCGCGGCCAAAGAATCCATTTTCCATTAGCGTTGGAACGATCTATGCCGGCGTTAGGCGCGACCATATTGTCTTTTAATGTTAAATAGCAATATTTTGTTGGTATGGCCCATTGGCTTTCTTGTTGAATCAATTTATCCCAATCGGCGCCTTTAGGATCAACTACCCTTTTTTGAGACAAAGCGATAATTTTTGAAGTAACAACTAAAATGGAGCCATCATCTAAAGATGCGACATTTTTTTTGATAAACTGAATTAAATTATCCCCTATTTTAAAAATTTGAGTTTTTACGGCTTTTACTTGCATGAAAAAAATTATTTAACTAACTTCGGCCAAAGATATCTTTCGTCAATAATAAAATTTAATTTTATAATTTTCATCTGCGGCACCCAATTGAGAGCATTATTCATAAGTAAATAAGCTACGGTTATACCGACTGCGAAAAGCGACCGTTCCATGGCCACAATCGGTATTAAACTGATCCAAACAGCGGCTGGCAGATTAAAAACATAAAGCCAAAGAGTGCTTCCAACGGCATGCGCCGTAAAGGTCGCCCCTAACGATCGCGCCAAAATAAAACGATTTCTTAAAAAATAACACGCAATAGGTATTAGCCAATAAGCGGAATAAAACCAAACCGTTCGGCCTATAGGATGAAAATTGAAAGCAATAATAGCTACGGCTGGAACAAATAAAATCGTCTTGCTTTTACTGCTAAAATAAACTACCGCGAAAAGCGCCGGAAAAAAACGAATTACAGTGGCCGCATCAACCGAACCGGCTCCATGCAACAAAAAGTTAGTCAGTTGCATTAAAAAAACCGCGGCCAAACCAGGAAATAAACCTATAAACGCCGATGCTATAGGACTGAAAAAATCAAAAATTGTAAATTTTATTTTTGATCCTATAATTTGGGTAAAAGGAATTTGAAGCGCCAATAAGCCTAAAATCGCAAAAATTGCTATAAAAATGAAATTCTCTTTTGTAAAATGCTTAGTAAACATATTTTAAATTTAAAAATAATTTATCAGCAAGAACGATTCATTATTTTTTTGAATCTTGTTATTATAATACACTACTGCCTGAACTTGTTCAATATGATGCTTTGCGTATCTACGAAAAATTTATCGCCCTCGGCGTCGGCCGAAACCGCCGGGCTTTGAACGCGGAGCCGCCGACCTGCCGAAACTCATTGTCTTGCCGTATCTTCTGAAAGTCGGGCGAGTTCCGGCTTGCTCCAATTCCGCGAATTTGGTTAAAGCCAATTTTTTATTTATCAATCTTTCAATTCTGCTTATATCTTTCCATTGGTCCGGAGCGGCGAAAGAAATCGCCTTGCCTTGTTTTCCGGCTCGGGCCGTGCGCCCGACGCGATGGACATAATCTTCCGAATTATCAGGCAAATCATAATTCACCACCAATTCAATTCCACTCACATCAATTCCGCGCGCCGCGATGTCGGTCGCGACTAAAATTCTGTATTTGCCGCTTTTAAACCCTTCCATGGCTTCGCGCCGCTGATTAAACGACAAATTTGAATGTATTTCAGCGACTTGGCGCTTTGACTGCTTGAGATTATGCGCAAGATGTTTGGCGCCATGCTTCGTGCGCGCGAAAATCAAAACGGATCCGCCATACTCTTCAAGAATTTTTTCCAATTGAGCGTATTTATCCTGCTTGGCTATCACATACATTTCTTGGTCAACCGATTCAACCGTAGTTCCCGGCGGAGCCACTTCAATATGCACAGGCATGGACATGTGGGCTGACGCCAATCTTAAAATAGCTTTCGGCATGGTGGCGGAAAACAATAATGTCTGGCGTTCTTTGGGAATATTTTTAATAATTTCTTCTATCTGCGGAGCAAAGCCCATGTCAAACATCATATCAGCTTCATCCAAAACCAAAATTTTAACGCCGTTAAGCTTTACCCATCCTCTCCTCATATGGTCAATCAGCCTGCCCGGGGTGCAGATGAAAATATGCGGATTTCTTCTTAAGCTCTGAACTTGAGCTCCGATTGCTTGGCCGCCTATCAGAGCCGCCGTTCTTAATCCTAATTTGGATCCCAATTTTTTTAAATTTTCATCAACCTGCATGGCCAGCTCGCGAGTCGGCAACAATATCAAGCCTTGTCCGCGATCAAGCATCAAGCGCTCAATCATTGGAATGCCGAAAGCAAAAGTTTTGCCCGTGCCTGTTTGCGCCACGCCGATCATATCCTTGCCGGATAAAGCGACAGGGATTGACTTGATCTGAATCGGCGTCGGCTCGCTCAATCCGAGTTTTTCAAGCACGGCTAAAATTGAAGCGTTAATGCCCAATTCTTTGAAATTCGGTTCTATTTTTTGATGTTCGTTCATAAATTATAAAATGTGTCCCCGAGCCGACTTGAACGGCTGACCTCTTCCTTCGCAGGGAAGCGCTCTATCCACTGAGCTACGGGAACATTAATATTCAGCTATAGAAGAATGCAATTGATTGAAAATTTCCATTATCTCTTTTCTTATATTGCTATCCAAATAACCTATAAAACAAATTCCCATGAAATTTTTTCTAAATTTTTTTGTTTGGCTGCGCTTTTTTACATATATTTTCCCGAATTGATTTAAAGGAATATTTAACAAAGTCGACCAAAACTGCTTTGTCTTTTTTATGCCATGGTAATAATGAACATGCAACCTGATTCTAAATTTATATTCATCTATTTTATAACATTTTCTTAACAAAGTTATATAAAGCTGAATAATTTTAGGATCTGTGTTGGCAAACTTAAGTCCGCTTACTCCTTTATGCCTTGATCCTTCGGCGCTATATAGCATCGCCAGCATTGATTTTAAAAAATAAACATTTTTTAACGGATATTTTTTTATTTCTCTGGTAATTTTTTCTCTTAATAAATTCGCTTGATAATTTATATTTCTCTTTTTAACGGCTATGGCCATCGGCCGAATTTTTGCCAAATGCGCCAACTGCGCTTTTTTATCAAAAATACCTTCAAATTTCTTGCTTAACCATACCGATAAAGTGCTTTTGGGAACACCTAACATTTCAGTAATTTCACCATAAGTTTTCTTTGCCTGTCTTAGATTTTCAGCTTTTTGCTTGATTTCTTTTTTATATTTTGCCTTGAACATTTTATTACATCGCATTAAACATATAGACTAAACCTTATCATCAACGGTTCAATATGTCAAAAAACATAAAAAAGGCGCGAGAGGTTAAATTAAATTAACCCGATACGCCTAAACATAATTTTGAAACCATCTCATATTACAGCTTAAACATTTTCGCCAAAGATTCGGATAAAGGCTGATTTGTTCTTTCAAGGTCTTCAGATAGGTACTTTAACAGATTTTCCCTGATTGGCAAGGGGTCCATGCTACCGAGAGGTATTGACAATCTCGGACGAACAACATTTTTAAATTCAAAATACAAATTTTTTACATTTTCTCTGGGCTTATAGACGATGGAAAAATCTTTTATGGCGTCATAATCGTAAAAATTTCTGCCGACTTTCAAACCTTCGTCCGTTATGGAAAAATCTATTTTCATAGGCTCCTGGCCGTCATGCGTTATAATGATAAAAGCCCCGATTATGATTATGGCCGCGAATAAAAAATTGCCGCTGAAAAATGAATAAACCATAAAAGCGAAACCTGCCGCGGCGGCGGCAACATACCAGTTTCTTTGCCGTTCATGCTTGTCGTATTCCGGTATTTTCCAGCCTATAATTTTTTTGCCCGATTCCGCGGGCGGATTTTGTTTTTCGCTCATATAATTTTAAATTGACAAATCGCGGATTTTTCTTTATATTTATTGTAGCATAAAACAATATAACAATAAAGCAGTATGTAAAATAAATGCTTTATTTTTTTATTATTTCAGGAGAGATGGCTGAGCGGCTGATAGCAACACCCTGCTAAGGTGTTAGGCTTTAACGAGCCTCCAGGGTTCGCCACGGGATAAACCCGTGGCGCCCCGAGTTAATCTCGGGGCGAATCCAAAAATTGCCAATATATGTATTATGTATATATTTTAAAAAGCGCAAAAGATGGAAATTTTTATACTGGCTGCAGCAAAGATTTAAAAAGAAGAATAGATGAACATAATCATGGCAAAGTTGAATCTACAAAAAATAGAAAACCGTTAGCGCTAATCTGCTACGAAGCTTACATAGACAAAGAGACAGCTGAAAAAAGAGAAAAATTTTTAAAAACCAGCGACGGTAAATTGGATATCAATCGCAGATTAAAAAAATACAAATCAATTCGGAGAGATGGCTGAGCGGCTGATAGCAACACCCTGCTAAGGTGTTAGGCTTTAACGAGCCTCCAGGGTTCGAATCCCTGTCTCTCCGCATAAACGGAAGGGTGCCTGAGCGGTTGAAAGGGACAGTCTTGAAAACTGTTGAGCCTTAACGGGTTCCCAGGGTTCGAATCCCTGCCCTTCCGCCAAACAAAACAAAAAACCGATAATCGGTTTTTTGTTTTGTTTG
>JAZDFM010000008.1:0-7765 GCA_043807825.1 bacterium
TAAAAGCAAAGACGCGGCCGAAGCGCAAATAAATGTCTTGATTTTACTTAAAGCGCTGGTTAATAAGATGTAAAATAGGTAAAATGTTGAGTTGCAAAAGCTAAAAAGACTTTTTTTGTGTCTTTTTTTATTTGACCGAACGGTAAAAAATTAGTAAGATACAGTTATGTCCAATATCAGAAATTTCTGCATAATCGCGCATATTGATCATGGAAAATCAACAATGGCGGATAGAATGCTTGAAATTACGGGAACAATTGAAAAAAGGAAAATGAGGGATCAAATTTTAGACAGGATGGATCTTGAAAGAGAAAGGGGAATTACCATAAAATTGCAGCCGGTTAAAATGGAATTTGGCGAGCATGCTTTGAATTTGATTGACACTCCCGGGCATGTTGATTTCACTTACGAGGTTTCGCGAAGTTTAGCCGCCGTGGAAGGCGCGGTTCTGCTTGTTGACGCGTCGCAGGGAATACAGGCGCAGACTTTGGCCAATTTGTATTTGGCTTTGGAACAGGATTTGGCCATTATTCCGGTCATCAATAAAATTGATTTGCCGGCGGCTAACATAGAAAAAACCAAAAAAGAAATAATCCAGCTTTTGGGTTGCGGCGAGAATGAAATTATTCTCGCTTCCGGAAAAACCGGACAAGGCGTTGAAGAAGTTTTGCAAGCCGTTATAGAGCGCGTTCCGCCGCCGGATTTTCAAGAAAGCGAAGATGTCTTGCGGGCTTTGATTTTTGATTCAACTTACGATGAATACAGAGGCGTTGTGGCGTATATCAGAGTTTTTGAAGGAGCGGTGAAAAAAGGCGATAAAATAATCTTGCTGGCCACCAAAGCCAAAAGCGAAGCTATTGATGTGGGAATTTTCAAGCCTGAGTATAAATCAACCGGAGAATTGAAAACCGGCGAAATAGGCTATATCGCGACCGGCTTCAAAGATGTGGGCGAATGCCGAGTCGGAGACACCGTGGCGCTGTTAAAACTTGAAAATAATACCGCGCCTCTTAAAGGCTATAACGAAGTCAAGCCCATGGTGTTTGCCGGAATTTTTCCGCGGGAAGGAAACGAATTTGAGGAATTGCGCGAAGCGATTTCAAAATTAAAATTAAACGACGCGGCGCTGATATATGATCCTGAACATTCGGAAGCTCTGGGATTTGGATTCAGGTGCGGTTTTTTGGGGCTTTTGCATATGGAAATTTTTCAAGAAAGGCTGAGGCGCGAATATAATTTGGATTTGACTGTTACGATTCCCAGCGTAGCTTACAAAGTTTTTAAGAAAAGCGGCGATTATGAAATAATACGAAGCCCGCAGAAATTGCCCGATCCCTCCGCCATTGAAAAAATTGAAGAGCCGTGGGTGAGTCTTGATATTATCGCGCCCAAAGAATATATGGGAGCGATTTTGAATTTGGTGCGAGAAAAACGCGGTGTTTATAAAAATACGGAATATATTGACGAGAGCAGGGTTATTTTGCATTATGAAATTCCCATGTCTGCCATTTTGACTGATTTTTACGACAAGATTAAAAGCGCGAGTTCGGGTTATGCTTCAATCAATTACGAATTTTCAGGATATAAAACGGCTGATGCCGTAAAAATGGATATTTTAGTGGCCGAGAACGAGGTTGAAGCGCTGTCCATGATAGTCTATCGCGATGAAGCTTTTAAGCGCGGAAAAGAAGTGGTCAACACTTTGAAAGAATCTTTGCCCAAACAGATGTTCGCGGTTAAATTGCAGGCGGCCGTGGGCGGAAAAATTATCGCGGCGGAAAGGATTTCGGCTATGCGGAAAGATGTTACGGCCAAGCTGTACGGCGGCGATGTGTCGCGAAAAAGAAAGTTGCTTGAGAAGCAGAAAAAAGGCAAGAAAAAAATGGAAGCCCATGGCAAAGGCAAAGTTGAAATTCCCGGAGATGTTTTTGTTAAATTATTAAAGAGATAAATTTTATATTATTATATGCAAAAAAAACCTTTTCACAAAATAATTTGGACTATTATCAGCGCTATGGTGATTTTTTCCATGCTGGCTTGGACAGTCGGAGTATTTTTTAATTATTAGATTTTGATATGGCGAATAAATGGGATCTTAAGCCTGTTGTTGAAAATGATTTTGTAAAACAGAATCCTGAATATAATAAAATTGTACTTCAGCTGCTTTTTAATAGAGGAATAATCAACAAGCATGATATTGAATTATTTTTTCATCCAGATCAGGCCGGTTTGTCAGATCCTTTTTTGTTTAAAAATATGAAAGCCGCGGTTGATTTGGCGATCAAACATATCAAAGCCGGGAATTTGATAATTATTTGCGGAGATTATGACGCTGACGGAGTGACAGCGTCTGCCGTTTTGATAGAAGTTTTAAATATTTTTAAAGCTAAAACCGGAGTCTATATTCCGGACAGGGCGAGAGAAGGCTATGGATTGAACAGAAAAGCCATTGATGAATCGGTTAAAATGGGAGCCAAATTGATAATTACGGTTGACAATGGAATTAGAAATAAAGAAGAAGCGGCTTACGCGGAAAGTTTGGGCTTGGATGTGATTATTACCGATCATCATGAACCGCCGCCGGACAAGAAAGATTGGCCCGGCTGTTTGATTATCAATCCGAAAGCCGAAGATTATGATTATAAAAATTTGGCCGGAGTCGGAGTGGCTTTTAAATTCATTCAAGCTTTGATCGCGTTGTCAAAATTGGAAGAGAGGCTTAAAAATCAATTGGCGGAAAAAGTTTTGGATTTAGTGGCTGTTGGAACGGTCGCGGATATGGTGAGTTTGCTTGGAGAAAACAGGCTGTTGGTAAGCAAAGGCCTGGAAATCATAAACAGGCAAAAGCGGGTTGGCATAGCCGAGTTGGTAAAAATATCGCAAGCCAACGGCGGCGCGAATAAAAAAATAAATTCATTTAATATCGGATGGCAGATCGCTCCAAGACTGAATTCGGCCGGCCGCCTTGACCACGCGAACACGGCTTATGAGCTTTTGATTACAAAAGATAAAAAAGAAGCTCAAGACATCGCTGAAAAATTGAACGCCAAGAACAGCGAAAGGCAGAAAATCACGGAAGATATCGCGGCTTATTGCAGAAAATCCATTGAAGAAAAAATGCTGGCTGATAAAATTTTGATAGTTTGTTCGCCTAATATCAGCGGCGCGTCCGATGAAAGCTGGCCCGAAGGCGTGGTCGGTCTGGTCGCGGGGAGATTATGCGATGAATACGCCAGGCCGGTTTTGGCCGTTACGAAAGCCAATGATGAAATAAAAGGCTCCGGCAGAAGCATAGATGAATTCAATATTATGGAAGCGATTGAACGGTCAAGCCGGTATTTGAAAAAATTCGGCGGACACGCGGC
The DNA here is from genome assembly GCA_043807825.1 of bacterium. Taxonomy (GTDB): domain Bacteria; phylum Patescibacteriota; class Patescibacteriia; order Patescibacteriales; family GWC2-42-12; genus JACPHD01. The sequence goes on from JAZDFM010000008.1 coordinate 3,366, forward strand.
CGCTTGCGGATTTACTTTGAAAAATTATGAAGATTTTGAGGAATTTTCCATGGAAATGAAAAAAATCGCGGGCAAGGCTTTGGCTGAAACCGAATTGGCGAATAAGATTGACATTGAAGCTGTGATTGATTTTCATGATATAAACGGCGAACTTCTGGAAGACCTTGAAAAATTTGAACCTTTCGGCGAAGATAATCCCAAGCCTAAATTTTTAAGCAGAGGATTGGAAATAATTGATAAAGTGAGCATGGGAGCGAATGCCCAGCATGTTAAATTCAGATTCGGATCAATTTGGGCGGTTGCTTTCAGCCAGGCGGAAAATTTTAAAGATTTGAAAATAGGCGACAGAGTTGACGCTGTTTATTATTTGGAGTTTAATGAATTTAACTGTCGGCGTTCGGCGCAGATGAAAATCGTTGATATGAAAAAATAATTTTATGAAATACGAGAAATTAAAAATTTACACCGACGGGGGAGCGCGCGGAAATCCCGGACCGGCCGGCATCGGCGCGGTTATTTTAGACGAGAATGAAAATGTTATCGGCGAAGTTTCGGAGTATATCGGAGAAGCGACAAATAATCAAGCCGAGTATAAAGCGCTGATCGCGGGATTGTTAAAAGCCAAAGGCATGGGCGCGGAAGAAATTGAAGTTTTTTCGGATTCGGAATTGATGGTCAAACAATTGAATCGCGAATACAGGGTGAAAGATGAAGATTTGGCTGTTTTGTTCGCCAAAGCGCATAACGCTTCGCTGGGGTTTAAGAAAATTGTTTTTAAGCATATCCGCAGGGGAAAAAACAAATTGGCTGATAAATTGGTTAATCAGGCCATTGACAAAGCTGGAAAATAATCAGGATCCATAGCTCAGTTGGTTAGAGCGTTCCGTTCACATCGGAAAGGTCGGAGGTCCGAGTCCTCCTGGATCCACTATATTGTCGCGGAGCTTTATTGCTTTTTATGGTCTATATAATCCCAGTAAGCTTCCCGATACGCTTCCCAGTAGATTTTAAAGTAATTTCCGGTTTTGTCTTTTTCTTCTTCCAAAATCGGGCGGGCGGCTTTCTCAGCCATTTCTTCGGCATAAATTTCCGCGGGAGTTTTTGGCTTTTCCGGACCCTGTTCCGGAAATTGAGGTTCTCTTAGCATAATTTTTGTTATTTAGTTTGTTATTTATTATAGTTTATACTATAAAAGCATAAAAAACAAGTTAATTTTAAAAATTAAATTTTATTGACTTTTTTCCGATTAAATGTTAATATATTTTAACAATTTCGCTCTTTATATTCAGCCGATATCAAGGAAAGTGGATGATCGCTTTGATTTTTATCAGAGAGGAAAGTCCGGACTCCCGAAAGCGCTTTCGCGCTGGAAAAAAGCAATGGATAACATCCATCAGAAGTAATTTTAGGGAAAGTGCCACAGAGACGATACTAACCGATGCTTCGCATCGGCGAAAGGTGAAAAGTTGTTTAGTGTATAAGTTATGCTGGGGCTGTGATGACAGCCCCTGGGATATCCGAATAACTTATGCTATGGGCATCCTGCGCCGGCGACGGCGACAGGCGGTAAACCCTGCTTGGAGCAAGAGCAAACTGTCCGAATTTTCGGGCAATGAAAAGTGGCTCGCTTGACCATGCCGGCAACGGCAGAGGCAGATAGATGATCATTACCCGGCTGAATTTCAGCCGGAGACAGAATCCGGCTTACAACTTTCCTTGGTATCGGCGGAATATAAAAAGATTTTAAACTTTATGAAAAAAAGCGAATTATTTTTTTCATTCTTGCTCGCGCCGTTGGATTTTTTGATGATTATTCTGGCCGGAATTTCCGCTTATTATTTGCGTTTTACGGCTGTTGCTTCCGAAATAAGGCCGGTGATTTTTAGCCTGCCTTTCGGAGATTATTTTCAGATTTTACTGCTGATTTCTTTGACATGGCTTGTTATTTTCGCTTTCGCCGGCTTGTATAATATTAAAGGTTCGCGCCGGCTAACAAAGGAAATTTATCGCGTGGTTTCAGCTTGTTCAACCGGGCTTATGCTCATAGTGGTTATGATTTTCTTTTTCAGAGAGCTTTTTTCTTCCCGTTTCATAGTTTTGGCTGGATGGATTTTGGCCATAATTTACATAAGTTTCGCCAGAATTATCGTTAGGTTTATCCAGAGGTCTTTATTGAAATACGGCATCGGCGCGCATAAAATAGTTTTGGTCGGCAATAGCAGTACTACGGACGCTTTAATCCATGAATTTTCCAGCCAAAAAAATTCTGGCTGTGAAGTCGTGAAGCGGCTGAAAAATTTCAGCATTGAATCGGCCGAGGATTTGGCAGAATTCATAAAATCAAATCAGATTGACGAAATAATGCAGAGCGATCCGAACTTGAGCAAGGCCGAAGTCATTCGGCTTTTTGATTTCGCTGATGAAAACCATATTGTTTTCAAATACGCGGCCGATTTGCTCGGAGCCAAAGTTTTGAAAACCGAAGTTTCGGAAATAGCCGGCATACCGGTGGTTGAAGTGAAAAAAACTCCGCTTGACGGCTGGGGAAGGATTATTAAAAGAATTTTTGACATCGCGTTTTCTTCGCTTTTTATAATAATTTTCAGCCCGGTTTTTGCGGCGGCCGCGATTATAATCAAGCTTGATTCCAGCGGGCCGGTGATTTATAAAAATGATCGGGTTTTGAAAAACAGGATTTTTAAATTATTCAAATTCCGATCAATGATTTATCGGCATTGCGTCGGAGACGATTACGGAAGCGACCAGGCTTTGGAGTTTGAGAAAAAATTGATTGAAGAAAAAAATTCCAAAACCGGCCCGGTCTATAAAATATCCGATGATCCGCGCCTTACCGGAGTTGGAAAATTCATCAGGCGCTGGAGCATTGATGAATTGCCGCAATTTTTCAATGTTTTAAAAGGCGACATGAGTTTGGTCGGGCCCCGCCCGCATCAGCCCAGAGAAGTTGAAAAATACGAGCGCCGGCATAAAAAAGTTTTGTCCATCAAGCCGGGTATAACGGGTTTGGCTCAAATTTCCGGCAGAAGCGATTTGAGTTTTGAAGATGAAGTCAAGTTAGACAGTTATTACATAGAAAATTGGTCATTGCTTTTTGACGCGGCTATTTTAGCCAGAACTCCTCTTGCCGTTTTTAAAGGCAGGAAAGTTGAATAATTTTGATAATTATGAGAGTAGCTTTAATACATGATCATTTGGCCCAAGATGGAGGAGCGGAAAAAGTTTTGAAAATTTTTTCCGAGATGTTTCCAGATGCCCCGATTTACACTCTGCTTTATGAAGAAAAGAATTCCGATAAATATTTCAAGAGCCGCCATATAGAAACTTCAATCATTCAGAAATTGCCCGGCGGAGTCAAGCATTATCAGTGGTATATGCCGTTTATGCCAATGGCGGTTGAATTTTTTGATTTGAGAAATTTTGATTTGGTGATTTCCGATGCCAGCGCTTTCGCTAAAGGCGTGATAACTTCAAGCAATTCTTTGCATATCTGCTATTGCCATACGCCGACGCGCTATCTTTGGAGCGACACGCACCAATATATCAATGATTTGAAATATAACAAGTATTTTAAAAAAATAATTTCTTTAGTGTTGAATTACATAAGAATGTGGGACAGATTGGCCGCTGACAGAGTTGACAAATATATCGCCAATTCTCATTTTGTGGCCAAGAGAATAGAAAAATTTTATAAAAAGCAATCAACAGTGATTTATCCGCCGGTGGAAACGGATAAATTCAAAATTTCAGAAAGCGTCGGCGATTATTTTTTAATCGGCGGCCGGCTGGCGAAATATAAAAGAGTTGATTTGGTTATAGAAGCGTTTAAAAACACGGATAAAAAATTGAAAATTTACGGCCACGGAATTGATTTGGAGCGGCTTAAGCGAATGGCGGCGGGTTGTTCCAATATTGAATTTTTAGGGCGGGTTGATGACAGCCGCAAGGCCGAACTTTACGGCAAAGCGCTGGCGTTTATTTATCCTCAAGAGGAAGATTTCGGGATTACCGCGGTTGAATCAATGGCGTCGGGCAGGCCGGTGATAGCGTACAGGAGCGGCGGCGCGGTTGAAACCGTTATTGAAGGGGAGACAGGATTATTTTTTAATGAGCAGACTGCCGAAAGTTTGGCTCAAGCTGTCAATGATTTTGACAATTCAAAGTTTAATCCCGAAGCCATAAGGCGGCATGCTGAAAAGTTTTCCGTGGAAAGATTTAAAAAAGAAATTTCAGAATATATAAGAGCCTGTCTGATAAGCCGCTTTCGCAACGAGACTTTTAAATTTCCAGCAGAATTTTTTATAAATTTTTGAGCTTATACGGCTGTATAGGCGAGAAAATTTAGAAAAAATTATGCGGAAATTTAAAAGTCGCAGTAGAAA
>JAZDFM010000009.1:0-16315 GCA_043807825.1 bacterium
ATAACATTGGCGAATGTTCACGATTCTGGATTCCCGATCAGGTCGGGAATGACAATTTTCGGACAGTCTGTCCATTTCCTTAATTCAATGCGCCCAAAAGCGAGAAATAAAAGTCCGATTGTCGGACTTTGAAAATTTAAACAAAAAAAGAAAAGGAGAAAGAAAAATGTCTACAGCAACATTGGTAGTATTAGTATCAATCGGCGGAATCATAGTAATCGGGATAGTAATTATTAACAAACTGTTTGCTGAGAATAAACATCTCAAAAATCTTTTACAGGCTTATGGGCTTGAAATCCTGGAGCTTGAAAAAGAAAAGGTCAGAACGCAAACAGAGGTTCAATGTTCTACTACTCAAACGGCAAGATCAACTGCGGAAGATAATGCGCTCCAGAGCGAAATCAAAAAGAAAAACAGAGTAGATCAAGTTGCCAAAACGATTGAATCAGAGATTGAGCGGGAAAAAAAGTTGGACCAACTTCTAGTGGAAAGGGGAAAAAATACGACGATCGAAATTCAAGAACGGCAAGCGAAAATAGATGCTGGAATTGACCCAGACCGTGTTCCTCCTGCACCAAAAACCTGTCTCGAAAAGATTTCCGACTATCTGCAAAAACACTGGTTTCTTTCATTTGTTGTGTTAATCATATTAATCATAATATTAAACGCCATTTAAAAGGAGGAAAATTATGAGTCTTAAAGGAATTCTGGGGTTGATAGTAGGACATGAGGTGATAGATCATATAATGAAAGGGCTCGGAGCCGTTATTCGCGAGGAAGGCGTAAAGACTTTAAAGGCAAATATTTTTGGGATGGGGACCACGGATGAAGTTCTAACCGGTGACGCTTTTGCTATTGCGGTCAAAGAACTGGGGGTTACTCATGAAGAAGTCATTAAAGTAACCAGAGTACTATCAGAGTTTAGTCTGGCGGAAAAAAATAAACTAACTAATATTTTCGGTCGTGATGAACAAGAAATTATTCAAAAAACCCCGACTATAAAAAATGGCAAAACAGTAATAATCGAAACAAAAACCGTCGCTAATATGCGCGGCGCTCGATTGATTCTTCTGCTGTCCAAAATGAGAGAAGACGACATAAGAACCTTCTTGAAGGGCATAGATGCGACTACAACTGCTTCCGACCGTCTTAAGGAAAGTTTGAGATTCATCAAAACGGGTCTGGACAATCTAGACCAATCCGAATGGAAAACAAGGGCTGAAACATATAGGGACGAGTGGAAAGCAAAATACTTAATTCGAAAACAAGGAAGGAGATAAAAAATGGAACCATTTCTTTTGTGGATAGAAGGATTCTATTGCCGGTTGTGCATTTTCATACTGGATATCGCGGAATTGGGAACGAAAATCAGAGACTTTATACACACATGGGCAAGGAGATTGGGCATTGCGTCAATGGCATTACTAACGCTTGCCGTTTTAGCGGTTTGCATGGAATGGGGAAATGGTATTATTGGATTAAGCGTGATATCGAGCATTTTCGCTCTCATCGCGTGGTATTCCGCTAAAACCTTTACCGCCTCGCTGAAGATTGTTCCCTTCGGAACTACTACGGTTGAGGCAATTCGCAGTGAATTGCAAAAGCTGCTCTTTCCCATCTGCACTCTATCGCTCATGTTAGCTTTTCTGGCTTTTTGGGTAGGGGTAAATGGAATCAATGCGCTTTATACCAGACAGGCACTAGTAATTTTTCTAGCCGTGTTTTTTGCCTTTATCGCAATGGTATATTTCGGGCAAGAGACAAGGTACGCCGGAAAAGTAATGGTGACAGTGGTCGTCTTTATGCTATTGCAGTGGGCATTTCCGGAACAGTACCGTTGGATTCACCGGGCGGCATATTCAACCTCGCAGTATGCCGGCAGCGCTGCCGACCGCTACAGCTTGAATCGGCAGGCGAATGCTCGGGCTACTTACGCTATCGTCAGAGAGGATTCTATTCTTTACGACGATAACAACTCGGCAACGACCGCATCAGTGCAAACCGGACAAACCGTATTGGTAGTAAAGATTAAGGAGGATCTGCCGGCGCAGGAAAAGAGTGAGCTTGTCGAACCACTGGTGAAAATTGTCCTGCGAGATAAATACGGGAACTTCGCCAATCCCCATGGCACGGTTTACAAAATACCGCGCGCGAAATTAGGCAACTATATGGTGGCGTCGGACATCTACGACGACCCACATATAAAGTTGCCAAAAATTATAACCTTAACAAAAAAAGGTGAGTTTGGAGGAACTCTGCCTTTCGCGGAAAATGCAACTGTTATAATAACAGTTGCTCATAACCCGTCAGCGTTGATATTCGCTAACGGGGGGAGGGTCGACATTCCTGTAGGAAGCCAGCCATATACAGTTAAAAAAGGAGAAAAACTGTTATTTGCTGGCAGCGGTGATTATGAATCCATAATCACCGTATCTAATTAAAATCACCAACGGTAGACCCAGCACACATAAGTGCTTAGGTCTACCGTTTATTTTTTTTAAAAAATAAGGTATAATGTATGTAGATAAATTTTAATCTTACTTTATGAAAAAAATATTTGTATTTTTTTTAACACTAATTGTTATATTCTTATTAAACACTTCGTTGGCCAAGGCAGATTGTGAATGCCCAAACGGAACAGTATTAAAAAGTGGTGCGGTCTCAGCAGAAGAATGTAAAACGCTTCAAGAAAATTGTACAATTTCTTCTTCCGCCACCGTCTCCCTCGCCAACCCCCTTGGCCAGGGCAAAACCGACATCCCCACCCTGCTCGGAAAAATCATCAATTCCGTTCTTGGCATCATCGGCTCATTGGCTTTAATAATGTTCATCTACGGCGGCGCGTCATGGATGCTGTCCGGAGGAAATCAGGAACAGGTGACAAAAGGCAAAAATATTATCATTTGGGCGACGATCGGCATGGTGATTATTTTCACCGCCTACGCGCTGGTGAAGTTCGTTTTAACAACGGTAACTGGCGCGTAACTCATAAAATTCGCTTATTGACTTTACCATATCAACGGAGTATTATAGTAAGCGCTTATTATCAATAACATCGCTTATGAAAAAAATTATTCAAGTCCATATTTATAAGGGTGAAAAATATTATATTGCCGAATGCCTTGATTTACCCGTGGTTACCCAGGGTAAAACCCTTGACGAGTTAATCTTAAATCTTAAAGAGGCTGTTGGACTCCAGCTTGAAGGTGAAAATTTGGCAAATTTTGATTTGACCGCCGAACCTTCTATTATGGCCAATATTGAAATTGATTCTTTAGTTTATGCCAAAGCTTAAGATGCTATCAGGCGAACAGGCGGCAAAAATATTTTTTTCTTTCAATTTTGTTATGGTCGCTCAAAAGGGCAGTCATATTAAATTAGCCCGCGTTCTTTCCGCTGGCATAAGGCAAACCCTAACTATCCCCAATCATCAAGAGCTGGATAAAGGCACACTAAGAGCCATTTATCGCCAAGCCTTAAGATACATTCCGGAGAATGAATTAAAAAATTATTTTTATGCGGAATAAATTAATAAATCATGGGCATCTACGCGCTGGCGAAGTTCGTTCTGGCAACCGTAACCGCAACTAGTTAATAATATTATTTAATACTTTAAACAAAATATATAAAATCATCCCGGGGTTTGGGGTGACGAATAAGCGCCAAAGCGCGAGCATCTAAAGATAAATCAACGTGATAGCGCATTGAGGCACCCCAAAACTTTTTGGTTACTTTTTAGTTATAAAAAGTGACCCCATAGCGGGATCGTCACGAATAAATTATTTATAATAAGGTAAGCGATGTTGCGAGAATGGTTATAGAGCAGATAGATAAAAATGACATCTACTCCACTGAACCGGAGATTGCTTCGCCCGACCAAAGCGTCGGGGCTCGCAATGACAATTCGAATTCTGGATTCCGGCTTTCGCGGGAATGACAATTAGGCGACTAACAGCGCCGCTCCGATCGCTCCGGCATTAACGCCCAATTTGCCTTTAAGTATTTTCACGGTTTTGGACTTGGGAGATTTGATATATTGCCTCATGATTTTTTTGGCGCGCGGCAAAAACAAACCGCTTGATTCGGCCGCGCCCCCGCCCACGATTATTATTTCCGGATCCAAAATATTCATCACATTGGCCAAACTTATTCCAAGATAATATCCAAATTCATCATAAGATTTCTGCGCCAAAACATCGCCGCGATAAGCTTCTTCGGCCAAAGCCGCCGGACTGCTTTGCGTCAATTTGTGATACGCTTCTTCAAGCCTGATGCCTTCCTTGGAATCAACCGTCAGCCATCCGACTTCGGTTGCGCCGCCGCGGGCTCCTTGATAAATTTCTCCGCCGTTGCTCCACGCGCCGCCGATTCCGGTGCCAACAGTTATGCCGAAAACATTTTTATATTTCCTGCCGGCTCCGAATTTCATTTCCGCGCGCAAAAAACAGCGCGCGTCGTTGTCAATTTTGATTTTTTCCACGCCTAATTTAGCCGCCAAATTTTCCGGCAATTTCAAACTATTCAACAAAGGCAGGTTCGGGGCTTCGGATACTCTGCCTTCATCAAAATCAATCATGCCGGCTATGCCCGCGCCAATGCCTTTGACAAAGGCTCCGGCGGCCTTGGCTTTGTCTTGCAATGGCTCAATCAAAGCTTTAAGCATGATCATAAAATGCTCCAAATTGTCTTTTGGCGTTGCCAGAACATAATCAGCCAAAACTTTTTGGCCGTCAAATAAAACCGCGCTCATTTTTGTTCCACCGATGTCAACGCCGATGGTATATTGTTTATTCATATATATTTATTGTCATTCCAGAAGCCGAAGGCTGTCGGGAATCCATGGTGTAGCGGTATAAATACAATTTTTATAACTAATATATAAAATCATCTATGAACTCAGCATGGATTCCCGCCTGCGCGGGAATGACAAAAAATAGGTATTCTCTTAATGACAATTAATTATTAAATAAACTCTTGGCGTATTGCCACATTTCCGGCCGTCCTTGCGCCATTTCCCAATACCACCATTCCACGCCCCATAAATAGAACTCTTGAAAACCTGCCTGCCTGGCGAATTCAACCGTATCTTTGAATTTTTTCAAATTCATGGTTTTGTCGCGTTCGGCTTGAGGCGCGTTTTGGCATGAAACCGAACACCATGGCTCGGCCTGCAATTCCGACACAATCCATTTTTTCGGTTTGGCGAACAAGCTCGCCAAATTTTTTTTAAATCTGAAAAATGCCGGCGTTATGGGATAATGAATATAGCTTTTTAAAAATTTTGAATAAGTGTCGCGATATATGGATGTTCCGAAAATATCGGCTCGTTTAGCAGCTCCGATCCAAAAAGACAATTCTCCCGAATCAGTTATCATAATCGGCCGCGCGTCCAAACTCCTGGCAAGCGCGATTTCCTGGTCTAAAAAATTTTTATCAAACTTCGGGCAATCGCCGAAATGGGATAAAAACGGCTCATTTTCAATTTGCCACGCTTTTATCGCCGGATTGCTTTTATAGCGCTCAATGGTTTTTGATAAATAATCCAAAGTGCTGTTTTCAACTTGCGCTTTCAGCCTTCCATCGGTCCAGCCGGGAAAATGGCACTCCGGCCATCGCGGCAGGCGCGCGCCAACGGCTAAAATAATTTCGGCTTCATGGTTCGTCGCCTGCTTTATCTGCCAATCCAAATCGTCCCAAAAATATTCACCTTCTTTATTTTCAATTTCATTCCAATAAGCCGGCAGTCTTATTTTCTTCGCGCCCAAATCTTCAAAAACGGAAAAATAGACTTTTTTCCAGTCAAAACCCAAATTTTCAGCTTGTTTTTTTGAAAAAGTCACGCCGTATTCCAATTCGCTTTCATCATAGATATGCCCTTGGCTGAATAAAAAAACGAAAAACAAAATTAAAACCGAAACAACAGCGAATTTTTTTATTCTTTTTAAATTCTTAAGCATATTTCTTTTTTACCACGACCAAGTTACTGGCATTATGCCGGTAGTTATATATTGCAGCCTGTAAAAAACAAAAGTCGCGATTGAAAAAGCCACTAAAATTATCACTAACCCGATCAAGCCGTTGACTAATTGTTTTTTCGCGTCTTCCACTTTTGATTCATCTCCGCCGGCAGTCATCCATTTGAATCCGGCGTATATGATAATCGCCAAAGCGATTATGCCAAGCAACTCCAAAATTATTCTGATGATTCTCGCCGCGATAATTCTGATGTCATAGCCTTCCGAAGGCGCTCCTTTCTGCCCGTAGACTTGCCCGACATCATCAAGCCCGCCCTGGCTCACCGTATCCCACCAGCTTTCTGCCTTAACCTCTTTAAATTCCGCGCCAACCGTGAACATTGACAAAAGAACAATAATCAAGCCATATTTAACAAAACATTTAGTCATAGCCATATAATTTTGCTATAATTTATTATATCAATATTATGCGCTTATTTCGCAGTTGGCTGACTTTATTTATTTTTGAAGTGAGGACTGTTTGAGCGAAGCGAGTTCCGCAACGAAAAAATAAATAAAGTCAGCCAACTGCCATTAAAATGGTTTTATAAATACATAAGTATTGCGTATTCATATTATATATAAAATCGGCAAATCAAGCAAAGACATGACATTATCATTATCATCCAAAGTCGCTTACAATACAATAATACAAATAATCGGCAAAGCCGTTTCCACGATTATCGGTTTGGCGGCAGTGGCGATTATGGCAAGATATTTGAAAGAATACGGTTTCGGGCAATACGCGACTGTTATAACTTTCGTGTCTTTTTTCGGCATCCTTTCCGATTTCGGCTTAACTTTGGTGACTTCTCAAATGATAAGCCGGCCCGGCGCCAATCAAACAATTCTGCTAAACAACCTTTTCAGCCTCCGCCTGATTTCCGCCGCTCTTTTTTTGGGCTTGGCTCCTCTCGCGATTCTATTTTTTCCATATGATCCCATCGTCAAAATCGGCGCGTCAATAGTTTCTTTATCATTTTTTTTCACGGCCTTAAACCAAATTTTAGTAGGATTTTTCCAAAAAAATCTTACCATGGCGGTTGTTTCGGCGGCCGAAATCGCGAGCCGCGCGATTTTGTTCGCCGGCGTAATGATAACGGATTATTTTAATTTAGGGCTGATCGGAATCATGTGCGCCATGGCGGTTTCAAGCGCCGCGAGTTTTATAATCCATTATTGGTTTTCCAAACGCTTCATAAAAATCAGCTGGCAGATAGATTTAACAGTTTGGCGCGAAATAATCAAAAAATCATGGCCCATCGGTTTGACGATTTTTTTTAATTTAATCTATTTAAGGGCTGACATTTTTATTTTATCTTTAATAAAAAGCCAAGCCGATGTCGGAGTTTATGGAGCCGCTTATAAAATAATAGATGTCCTCACAACTTTGCCTTTTATGTTCGCCGGGCTTATTCTTCCGATATTGGCTTCCGAATGGGCAAACAAAAATTTTCTGAAATTCAACCGCGTTTTGCAAAAATCATTTGACGCCATGATTATATTCGCCGTTCCGATGATTATCGGCGCCCAATTCGCGGCCAAACCCCTGATTATTCTTATAGCCGGAGAAAATTTTATCCAATCGGGGGGAATTTTAAAAATTTTGATCTTGGCCATAGGATTCATTTTTATCGGATGCCTGCTGTCCCACGCCGTCATCGCCTTGAATAAGCAAAAAAATATTATTTGGGCATACATTTTTACGGCCGCCACTTCGCTGGCCGGCTATCTGATTTTTATTCCGCGCTTTTCATATTACGGCGCCGCTTGGGTAACCGTCTACAGCGAATTTGCCATAGTTTTGTTTTCCCTATATATTGTAATTAAACACGGCAAATTCATTCCCAATCCGGTTATCATAATCAAATCGCTTTCAGCTTCGCTGGCAATGGTGATAGCGATTTATTTCTTGATCAACAGATTGGACATTATATCCGTGATTTTAATCGGAGGCGCCGTTTATCTGCTTTTTCTGTATTTATTCAAAGGCTTTAGTTCTGTCATTCCGGCCTTGAGCCGGAATCCAGATTCAAACGATAAAAATCAGTTTTTTTGCCGATAACCAAAAACGCGATAACAAAAATTATTTATGCCCAACATTCTTGTTTTCAGCTCTTCGCCTGAAAAAAATTCATTGTTCGCGCGCGCCTGCGAAATTTTGGAATGTAAAAATTTTTCGTTCAAATTTTTGCGTTCAAAAAAGGCTTTACTCGGCCAGTTAAAATTCATATTTTTATTATTCAGCCTTAGATTCAAGAAAAAAGCCGATTTAATCGTCTGCGTTGATTTCAATGAAAAAATAATCATCACTCCTTTGGCGCGCCTGCTCGGATTAAAAGCCGTTTGGCTTGAATGCCCTGAAATAAATTACGGAAAATTCAATAAATTTTCATTGGCGCTTTACAAGCTTGCCTGCAAATTGGCCGAAATCGCTGTTTTCAGCGGCTATTCGGAATTAAAATTAAAAAATATCGGATGTGGCGGAAAAAAAATAACCGTTATTCCTCCCGGGGCCAAAATCATTCCTTACCAAGAAAATATTTTTAACAAACTCGCGGGAGTTGGAAGAAATAATTTACAGCGCAAATATTTTACGGTCGGCGCCATAACGCCTTTAAGCCAAAAACAAAAAATTGAAACTATTTTTCAAGCTATAAAAATCAGCTTGTCCGTAATTCCGAACATCCAACTTATCATCATCGGGCAAGGAGAAGAAAAAAAAACCCTTTTATGGCTTGCTAAAAAAATGGAAATTGACAATTTGGTCTGGCTCGTCGGCGAGCAGGAACAGCTTAAAAAATGGCTTGCCGGTTTTGACATTTTTCTGGCTTTTGGAGAAAATTTATCACTTGACAGCTACGGCAATATCGCCGAAGCTATGGCTACCGGCCTGCCGGTTTTAGCTCCGCGCAACATCGGTCTGGAAGATCTGATAGCGGAAAATAAAACAGGATCCTTAATTGAGGCGGATAACAGCGAAATGCTGGCAAGGCAAATAATAAAACTGCACCAAGACAAAAGATTGCGCGCGTATTTGGGAAAAAACGGCCAAGAACGGATAAACAGGCTGTTCACGCTTGAAAAAATGGCTGAAAAATTAGAAAATATTTTTAATAATAATTTATGACTATAAAAATAACAAAACAATCGGCAGGCGAACGATTGGACAAGTTTTTAATATCGCGCCTGCCGCATCTGTCGCGCGCCCAAATACAAAAACTGATAAAACGGCAAGCGATAACAATTAACGGCATCGCGGTTTCGCAACATTGTTTTCTCAAGCCCGGCGGCATAATAAATATAGATGAAAATTTTTCATCCGGCGAAAAAATTGAAGAAGAAAAAAAGCCTGAAAAAAACTTCGCGAATAAAATTAAAATTATCCATGAAACCGATGAATTCTTGACGATAAACAAACCCGCCGGATTGGCCGTCCATAAAGCCAACGGACCGACTTTGGCTGATTGGCTTGTAAAAAAATATCCGGAAATAAAACAAGTCGGGCATGATCCCGAACGCCCGGGCATAGTGCACCGCCTTGACAGGGAAGCGAGCGGGCTTATGATAATAGCGAAAACCCAAGCCGCTTTTGAATCTTTGGAAAAACAATTTCAAAATCGCGAAATAAAAAAAGAATACACCGCGCTGGTCCATGGAAAAATCGCGAAAGACCGCGATGTGATAAATTTTCCCATTAAGCGCGCCAGATCCGGATATAAGATGGCGGCCATGCCGGCAACCGCGAAAGGCGAGCCGGCAAAAGGCGGCCGATCAGCCGAAACCGAATTCCAAATCAAACAAAAATTCATAAATTACACTTTGCTGAAAATTAAAATTAAAACCGGCCGCACTCATCAAATCAGAGTTCACCTTTCCGCGTACGGGCATCCGATTGTCGGAGACAATATTTACGCCACCGCGAAAACAAGGACGCAAAATAAAAAATTGGGCTTGAACCGAGTTTTCTTGGTCGCCGACAGCTTGTCTTTCACCGGCTTGCAAAACAATCAAATCAGCTTTAAAATAAGCTTGCCTCAAGAATTGAAAAATATTTTAAAAATAATAAAATAACATGAATAATTTATTCATAATTTCCGGACCTTCGGGAGCCGGCGAAGACAGCATTATTGACGGCTTGAAAAAAATTATGCCGATTGAGCGCGTTATCACCTCAACCACGCGCCAAATGCGTCCAGGAGAAACATCGGGCAACCCCTACTATTTCGTCAGCCGAAAAAATTTTATGGAATTGATCGCGGAAAAAAAACTTTTTGAATACGCTCAAGAATATAACGGCAATTATTATGGAGTTACGCGTGATGAGATTAACAGGGTAAAAACAAGCGGCAAAATAGGCATTTGGAAAATAGAATATAAAGGGGTTATTACGGCTAAAAAGATCATGCCCGGCATTACGGCTATTTTTATCAACGCGCCCCTTGAAATACTGGAAAAAAGAATCAGGAGCAGAAGCAATGTAACCGAAGAATTCGTGCGAGAACGGCTTGAATACACGAAACAATGGCTTAAACATCTTGATATTTACGATTACATCGTTGAAAATCAGGAAGGCAAGTTAAACCAAACCATTGGCAATGTGGCTAAAATTATCAAAAAAACCCTAAAATAACATGTTGACAAAATTCAATAATTATTATAATATAAACTAACTATTAAATATTAAGCATTATTTAAAATGGAACATGCGAAGCAAAAATATGTCCAAAAAAATAACCGAAAAACAAATTAAAGCGGAAGATCTAAAGCCCGGGATGACCATAAGAGTCTACCAAAAAATCAAAGAGCTTAATTCAAAAGGCGAAGAAAAAGAAAGAGTGCAGTATTATGAAGGAATAATCATCGCGAAAAAGCACGGACAAGAAGCCGGAGCGACCATAACCGTGAGAAAAATTTCCGATGGCGTGGGCGTGGAAAAAATATTCCCCCTCAACCTTCCGACTATCACGAAAATTGAAATTAAAAAACAAAACAAAGTCAACCGAGCCAAATTATACTATCTGCGCGATTACAATAAAAAAATGAAAGAAATAAAAATCGCTTAGACAGGCTCTTAATATCTCTGCCGAGGTGGCGGAACTGGTATACGCGCCAGCTTGAGGTGCTGGTGGAGGAAACTCCTTGCAGGTTCAAGTCCTGTCTTCGGCACTTTTGGGGCGCATAGCTCAGCTGGTTAGAGCGCTTCGTTTACACCGAAGATGCCCAGGGTTCGAATCCTTGTGCGCCCACCAAACTGAATTTTGCAAATAAATAATGGGTTCGCCACGGGATCAACCCGTGGCGCCCCGAGTTCATCTCGGGGCGAATCCTTGTGCGCCCACATGAAATTCATTTCATCTTCCGAAAAACAAACTTTCATTTTTGCTGAAAAATTCTCAAAAAAATTAACCGGCGGAGAAACCATCGGCCTTGTAGGCGATCTTGGGGCCGGAAAAACGGTTTTCGCCAAAGGCCTGGCCGCCGGGCTGGGAATCAAAAAAAATATTTCCAGCCCCACATTCGTTCTGATGAAAATTTATCCGGTTAAAAAACATCAACAAATCAAATTTTTAATTCACATTGACGCTTACAGGATAAAAAAACGCCAAGACATAATCGCCATCGGCGCCGGCGAATATTTCAATAATCCGGAAGCGATAACAATTATAGAGTGGGCCGATAAAATAAAAAAAATCCTGCCACGAAAAACAAACTTCGTTAAAATCAAAATCAACGGGCGCGAAAGAACTATTTATTTTTAATTATTCTTAAAATAAATCTATGCAAAGGCTTTCTTTTGAACGACAAAATTTTGATCCGGCCGAATCAGAACCGCCGCGCCAGCTCCCGACCGATATTAAATTCCTCAATAAAATCATGGAGCTAAAATCAAAACAGAGCGATATTGAAGAAAAAATAGCGGGCATTGAAGGCGGGGAAAGAGAAATATTAAAAATAGAATTGGAAAACATCGGCAATCAAATATCAAATTACCAAAAATCGCTTGAAGGCTACAATAGAATAAAAAAGATGAACTCCGCCGGCAGAAGCGTTGAAAATAATATCGGAAAAAATTTTCTAAACAGTTTTGAAGAATTTAAGAAAAAAAAGCAATCAAAATAAGGCATTTCAACAACTCCGATCTTTTTTGCATAAAAAGATTGCCGCCAACGCCCCCGCGGCTATCATTGCGTCCGCTAAATTAAAAACCGTAAAATATTTTAAATCAAAATAATCAACGACAAAACCGTATTTCAGCCTGTCAAACAAATTGCTTGACGCTCCCATAATTACGCAAAAAAGGCATAATGCGATTTTGTCTCTGCCATTTTTTAACTCTCCCGCCAAAAAACAAATCAATGCCAAAATCACCGAAAAAATAAAAACATTCAGCCAAGCTCCGGAAAAAGGCAGAGAAAAAGCGATATCATAATTAGCTTTGAAATCAAACTTCAAAATATTCCCCGCGATTTTAAGCTCACGGCCGCTCAAAGCCAGCGTTTTCAACAATCTGTCAAGGTAAATAAAAAAAATGACAATCGCGCAAATCGCTGTCATTTTTTTTGCATTTTTAAACATAATGGCATGCGTCAAATAATTAAGCCATTCTTTGCAATCTGGTTTTGCACGCTACGCAAGCGTTGGCAACCGGCCTGGCCATAAGCCTTTTCTCGCCGATTTCTTTTTTGCAATATTTGCATATGCCGTAAGACCCTTTTTTAATCCTGTCCAAAGCGTTATTGATATCGCGCAGTGAACTTTCCAAAACTTTTTCCGTGGCCAACCCGGTGGTGTAATCGTCAATTTCTTGAACGCTCTCATCGCTTTTATCGCCATAATCCGGAAATTTCGTATGATGCTCGTCTTTCTCATGCTCATCTTTCTTTGTAAAACTTTTTAAATCCTTGATTAACTGCTTTTTGCGTTCCAATAAATCTTTTTTTATTTTTTCTATAACTTTTTTATTCATACTTTTACTGTTATTATAAATAACTATCTTAAATATACTACATAAAAAGCTTTTTCGCAAGCCATTTTTTAACTGGACTGCCACCGAATGCTCTTTGGAGCATAAATTTTCACAATTTCAAGAAAATTTTTTATAAAATTTTTGAGGCAATATGTTATATTGGCGAAAACATTTTAGAAAAAATTTGCTGAAATTTGGAAATTTAGGCCCAATACGGCATTCGGTGGCAGTCCCTAATTAAAAAAGGGCCCAGAACGGGCCCCTTTTTTATATAAAATAATTTTATAGGCCGTAGCTGAGCCCCATCCCTAAAGATATATTCCTTGTCCATCCGAAGATAGATAAGAAAATCCCTAATCTTCAAGGTTTGAAGCTTTTTTGCCCTCTTTAAAAAGCGATTTTCTACCAACTATTTGGTAATCCTCCTTTATTTTATTTTTTTTAAGAAGGCCTACCTTTTTTTTGTTTTTGTTTTATATACGACCATGTGGGCGCTGGTCTTATATGTTAGTAGAAAATAGAAAGATTTGCCCAAACCGCTGTTTAGAAAAATCTTTCTTCACGCATATTGTAATGATCTAATGTAAATATACCATTAAAAATAAAATAAGTCAACAATTCACCCATAACAATATAATATACTAATTTTAGCCAATTTATACTTTTATTTTTTTCTTCCACAGACTTTAGTCTACAAGAATGTAGACTAAAGTCCTATACTTATCCACATCATCCACTTGTTATCCACATTTTTCCTCTATTTCCAACTTTAGTCTACAAGAATGTAGACTAAAGTCCTGACTTAATTGAGGCCTGGGCGGGAATTGAACCCGCGCATAAGAGTTTTGCAGACTCTCGCCTTACCGCTTGGCTACCAGGCCTGATAACCCTTTCAATATACCAAATAAAATATCTTAAAACAAGTATAATAAAACACCCATTGAAGGGCGCTTTTGCTTAATTGAGTCAAAATTTTTACTTTAATACTTCTATTTTCGCGATTTTTGCTCCGAAATTAACAGCATCCGGTTTTTCTATCATCCAAATATCAATTCTATCAGAAAACCTCTTATTCATTCTGTCGCGCACAATAAATACTTTATCTCCAAATAATTCCGGTATTTTAACTCTGGATCCAAAAGGCAAAAAATTAGCCGCCAAAGTGTCTTCCACGCCGCTTTCACAAACATTGAAATTATTAGCTGTTATGCATGGGGAATTATCGGTTTGCCCCGCTTCCGAATTATACGCGGTTATCATAATATGCTTTGAAAATTTAATGATTGCTCCGGCGCTTTCCGGCAATTTTCCGTTCAATTCCGGCATATTTACAGCCGCTTCTTGGTTAATTTCATCTTGATTTGGAACAATTCCTTGTTTTTGGCCGATTTCTCCGCTGTTTTCAATTTGACTTGCCAATAATGGCGCGGGAAACAATAAAAATTCAAAAAATAAAATAAACACCAATACAATAACTGCCTTTTCAGCTTGTTTTAATGTAATTATTCTATTATGATTTTTCTTTAAAGCTTGCATAATGGCTAATTTTAGATAATTTGGCTACAGGGGCTGCCACCGAATGCCGTATTGGGCCTAAATTTCACAATTTCAAGGAAATTTTTTCTAAAATATTTTCGCCAATATAACATATTGCCTCAAATATTTTATAAAAAATTTCCTTGAAATTGTGAAAATTTATGCTCCAAAGAGCATTCGGCGGCAGCCCCATATAAAAACCCTATCCTTTCCTCCGAGGAATTATTAGATAGGGATTTTCTTGTCTTATAATATAAATAATATCATAAATAGCCGCCAAAGTCAACCCTGTCTGCCGACAGGCAGGGTTGACATTTATAATACTTTATGCCATTATAAAAAATCAACCGTTCTTTTTTTCTTTGCCATTCCCGCAGGCATACCCGCCACACTTTTTGTCATTCCCGCGCAGGCGGGAATCCAGATTTTTTTCACTAAACATTGGATTCCCGCCTGCGCGGGAATGACAAAAAAAACAAAAAAAAGGAGGAGAAAATGAAAAAAGCAATTTTCACAATTCTGGCGCTGGCGCTTTTAGCCAGTGGCTGCGCTTCGTTTGGCAACGAGGCGCAGTATGATAAAGAAGGGGACTGGTGGGGAGCGGCCTCGCCAGAAACAGTCGCGCAAATCCAGCGCGACAAACTGGCACTTAAAAAATTGGCCGCCGAGCCTGTGCAAGGCAACGCGGTTCAAGGATATGAAGGGGTGGTTGCGAATTTCAGCAACCGTCTCCGCAACTTTTATATTTCCGGGCCGGAAAGCAAAAGCTTTCTGCTCGGAAACCGCGCCAACGCCAATTGGCGCGAGAATACGCTCCTGCTTCCTGGAGTGTATTCCTACACTGTCATGGACGGCAGTGTGGTTGTAGGAACAGGGATGTTCCGAGTCGGTCCGCAGAGATCGACTTTCCTTGGGGAAAAATTTCACTGGTTTGTGTACACTAACAAGTGAACACAAACCAAAAACAAAGGCGCGATCTTATCAAGACGCGCCTTTTTTATTTATCTTTTATAGTCCCTTACAACCCTGACGAGCCTGTTGGATTATTTATCCCGCTTCCTCCGTTCCCGTCTTTCGGCAAACTGCTAAACACAAAATAAGTTATGGAATAAGCCGCTGTTATAATAACCAAACCGATAATCGCGCGCGTGATCGTGCTTTTGGCTTTTTCCACCTTTTCTTCTTCGCCTTGCGCCGTCATCCAATTGTAGCCGGCATAAATCAGCAAAATCAAAAAAATAATTCCCAAAAGGCCTAAAAAAGCCCGAATCACCGAACTCGCAACGCTCGCTAAACTGCTTTCATCAGCGGAAGCGTAAGGAGCGTCAGCGCTGCCAAGAGGCACTTCTCCTACTTTTTCCAAATTTCCAAAAGCCGGACTTGCCGCGAAAACAAAAATCGGCAAAATCAGCATTAGCATTAAATAGAATAAAATTGCGAATTGTTTAAAATAATTTTTCATTTTTTATTTAACATTAATTTCATCTCTCCGAAGGCTATTTGCATCTTCTTGAAGCGTTCCTTTTTCCAGTTTGCCCATTACAAAAATACTAATAGCGTAAGCCGCGATGATTATAATCACTCCAACAATCGCGCGCGTTATCGTGTTTTTGGCTTTTTCCACTTTTTCTTCTTCGCCTCGGGCAATCATCCAGTTATAACCGGCGTAAATCGCTAAAATTAAAAACAGCACGCCAATCAAAGACAGCGCGGCCGTAATCACGGTCCCCACGATATCGTTAAAAGTCACGCCGGTTTTAAAACCCGCACCCTGTTCCGCCGCCGACTGTAGCGG
>JAZDFM010000010.1:0-12453 GCA_043807825.1 bacterium
ATTCCGACCAATTCAGAAAGCTGCGAAATTAAAACATTATGAAAGAATTTCCAAGCAACCCGGAGTTGAAAACAGAAAAATTGCCGTTTCAAAGATGGCATCCGATAATCAATCTTTTTAAGCAGGCCCCGGATAAAATATATTTTATGACCGCTATGAAAAAAGGCGGCATTGACATAAACGGAGAAAACATCACTCCGATTGATTTTTTTTCTTCTTGTTCGGACTTGTCGGACCAAGAAATTATTGATTCAATTGAAGCTTATTTGTTAATAGAAAAATTGGAAGATAAAATTGAAGAAATAAACCAATCGTTGGAAAGTTCAAAAAAATACATAGAAGAATATCTGCATCTGAGACTTCCGAAAGAAGTACAAAATTTGGAAAAATTGAAAAATAAAAACGACGCGCTGAAAATTTTTAAAAAAACCTCTGTTTCAAAAGATGGAAAGAATATTGGCCTTTCTCCGGCATATTGCGCTGTTGTTTCCGTTTTGGCCGCGGCGTTTGAATTTGAAAAGAAAGAAATGCGCGGAATGATACAAGAAAGCGCCACGCTGTACGAAAGCATGTTCCGCGAAAACGATTCCATGATCAGGAATTTTCATAAAATAGTAAGCGTCAAAACAGGATATGACAAATCGGCGATTTTTGACGAATTGAACGGAAAGATTTTTATAGCCGATTCTTATTTCAGGGGGAAAAACGAGAACAGTTTTATAACCAAATTTATAAATAAGCCGGAAGCCACTTCCGAAGAAATTTCCAAAGATGGTTTAGGTTTTAAATTTGAAGTAAAATCCACGCATGACGCAATCGGGTTAATCTCTTTTCTTGTGAGGTATTTTAAAGAAAAATTCGCGGCGGATAATTTTATTTTTGAAAATACCAATTTGGTAGATCGCGATGAAATTAAAGAAATTGAATTGGAAGTCAAAAAAAATTTAAATGATTTTTTAATGCCAAATGATTTTAATCAGCACGCTAATCCAAATTTTGAGTGTTTTAAAATTAACGGATCTTTATCTGCCAGAAAAGGCGGCGACGCTCAAGGCATGAAAATAAGGCGGCGTTTTGAAATCCAAATTGTTTTGTCAAACAATACGAATGAATCCGGCTTTTCCAGCCATTTTATTTATGAAGGGTCAAAAAAATTATTCGCCACCACCAGGCTGTTAGGTTCTTTTACGGAAAGATATTTGGATTTGATCTGCGATGAGGCGAGCGCCGGTTCTGGAATTTCAGCCAAGAAAATAAAAAATTATTTTAAAAATAATTTTATCGTTGAAGTCAAGGCGAAGGGGTATGATAAAAAAAGGTATGCGAATAAAAATTGCGCTAAACGGTTTATGAATTCGGGAATATTCAGCGGCGATATGGAAATTAAAAAATAATAAAAATATGCGCGCTTTTTTTAAATCAAAAAAATCGCTTCTTGAAAAGGGCGATATTTATCTGCGCGTTAAAGCTCGGCCCGGCGCGGCTGAAACCCGCGCAAAAGAAATTATGGCCGATGAAACCGTTAAAATTGATTTGGCGGCCGCTCCGGCCAAAGGCAAAGCCAACAAAGAGCTGATAAAATTTTTGGCGCGAGAGTTTGAGTTGAATGAAAATAATGTTAAGATAATCAGCGGAGCCGCGGACAGGGTTAAATTGGTGAAGATAATAAGAGGAACTGGATTCCCGCCTGCGCGGGAATGACAAAAATTTTAAGGAACTGGATTGCGGGTAAGCGCCCGCAATGACATATAAATAAATATTATGCCGGAAAATAAAAAACAAAACGCGCCGGTACATGTCGGCCTGATTATGGACGGCAACAGGCGGTGGGCCAAAGAGAGAAATCTTCCGACTTTTGAAGGCCATCTTATCGGCTATGGAAAAATGAAGCAGGCGCCTGAATGGTTTTTTTCGCGCGGAGTGAAAATTTTGTCTTGTTTCGCTTTTTCCACGGAAAATTGGAATCGCCAGCCGGTTGAAGTGAATTATTTAATGAAACTTTTGCAAAATGCGGTTGAAAACGATTTAAAAAAAATCGCCAAAGAAAAAAGCTATAAAATTTTAATAAGCGGCAGAATAGAAGAATTGCCCGGAGATTTGCCGGCCAAATGCTTTGAAATAATGCAGGAAACAAAATTCAATAATCGCGGAACCGTCAATATCTGCCTGAATTACGGCGGCCGGCCGGAAATAGTTGACGCTGTGCGCAAAATGATAAAAAATAAAGTTGAGCTTGAACAAATTCATGAAGGCATGATAAAAAAATATTTGTATCAGGCGGAAATTCCCGATCCGGACATAATAGTCCGAACTTCAGGAGAACAAAGGCTGTCAGGATTTTTTACCTGGCAGTCGGCTTACAGCGAATTATTTTTTATGGAAAAATATTGGCCGGATTTTGAAGAATCGGACGCTGAAATTATTTTGAAAGAATATGAAAAAAGAAGCAGAAGATTCGGCGGTTAAAATGAATGTGAAATTGAATATATCAAAAATATCTCCTTTGGCTGATCGCATGAGGCCTTTGTCTCTTGATGAATTTTTAGGGCAGGATGAAATTGTCGGCCAAGGCAAGCTTTTGCGGAACGCGATAATTTCCGGCAACCCGCGTTCCATGATTTTTTGGGGCCCTCCGGGTTCGGGAAAAACGACTTTGGCGCGCATTATAGCCAGCTTATCGCTGGCTGATTTTACGCAAATGAGCGCCGTGACAAGCGGTTTGAAAGATTTGAGAGTTGTCATCAGAAAGGCGCGCGAAAACGCCATTGAAGAAAAAAAGACGATTTTATTCATTGATGAAATTCATCGCTGGAATAAATCCCAGCAGGACGCTTTATTGCCTCATGTTGAAAAAGGAATTATAATTTTAATAGGCGCGACAACTGAAAATCCGAGTTTTGAAATTCGCGGAGCGCTGTTGTCCCGTTGCCGGGTATTTTTGCTGAAACAGCTTGATCAAAGCGCGATCGCCGAAATCGCTAAAAAGGCTTTGCGCGATGAAACAAGGGGATTGGGAGAGCTGAAAATAAAAATAAGCGATGACGCGGTAAATCTGCTGGCGGAAATGTCCAACGGAGACGCGAGAACGGCTTTGAACGCGCTGGAGTATGTTTCCGGAGTAAGCGATGATATTTCTCCGGAAGACATTAAGCAGGCTTTTCAAAAATCGTATTTGTTTTATGATAAAGACGGTGAAGAGCATTTTAATATAATTTCGGCTTTGCATAAATCATTGCGCGGATCCGACGCCGACGCGGCTTTATATTGGCTGGCGCGTATGCTTGAAGCTGGCGAAGACCCGATTTATATCGCGAGGCGCCTTGTAAGATTCGCGTCCGAGGATGTGGGCATGGCTAATTCGCGGGCATTGGAGCAAACTGTGGCGGCCTATCAAGCTTGCCATTTTATCGGCATGCCGGAATGCAATGTCATATTGGCGCAAGCTGTGGTTTATTTGGCAAAATGCGAAAAATCAAACGCGTTATACGCGGCTTACGGCCAAGTTTCTGAAGATATTCGCGAATTTGGCAATCTGCCCGTGCCTCTGCATATCAGAAACGCGCCCACGAAGCTCATGAAAGATTTGGGCTATGGGAAAAATTATAAATATTCGCCAGATTACGGATACAAAGAAAAACAGGAATATCTGCCGGAAAAATTAAAAGGTAGAAAGTACTTGAAATAAAAATATAATAATTTAAGGAAATGGATTCCGGCTCGGAGGCCGGAATGACAAAGAAAAAATATGGATTATTCTGAAAAATCATTGGCTTTGCATAAAAAGCGCCGCGGCAAGATTGAAATAAAATCAAAAGTCAAACTGGCGACGAAAAACGATTTGTCGCTTGCTTATACTCCGGGCGTAGCGGCTGTTTCTTCGGCTATCGGCCGCGATAAAAAATTATCATGGCAATTGACCAATCGCGCCAATCAAGTCGCTATTGTAACGGACGGCACGGCTATTTTGGGTTTGGGAAATCTTGGGCCTGAAGCCGCCATGCCGGTGATGGAAGGAAAAGCCGCGATTTTTAAAGAGTTTGCCGGAATTGACGCGATGCCTCTTTGCGTCGGAACAACCGATACCGAAGAAATAATCAAATTTTGCAAATACATAGAGCCGAGTTTTGGCGGCATAAATTTGGAAGATATCGCCGCGCCAAGATGTTTTGAAATTTTGGCCAGGCTGGAAAAAGAGCTTTTAATTCCGGTTTTTCACGATGACCAAGACGGCACCGCGATCGTGGTTTTGGCCGCGCTGATAAACGCTTGCAAAGTTTCCGGGAAAGCCATGAAAAATTTAAAAATTACGATCAATGGCGCCGGCGCCGCGGGTATCGCCATAGCTAAATTGCTTATGGCCGTTGGCGCCGTTAATTTGATTTTGGTTGACAGCGTCGGAATAATCCATTGCGAAAGAGAGGATTTGAATTTTTCAAAAAAAGAAATCGCCAAGAAAACAAATAAAGAAAAAATCAAAGGCGGTTTGAGCGAAGCCATGAAAGGCGCGGATGTTTTTATCGGAGTTTCCGCTGGCAATTTGGTTTCCGCTGAGATGATAAAATCAATGCGCGAAAATCCGATTGTTTTCGCCATGGCCAATCCTGTTCCGGAAATTATGCCTGAACTTGCGCTGAAGGCCGGAGCGGCCATTGTCGGCACAGGCCGATCGGATTTTCCCAATCAGATTAACAACGCTTTGGTTTTTCCCGGAATTTTCCGCGGATTGTTGGATAACAAAATAAAGCAAGCGACAACGGCGATAAAAATCAAGGCCGCGATCGCTTTGGCCGGAACCGTAAAGCCGAATAAAAATAAAATTTTGCCCGCCATAACGGATAAAAGAGTTGTTAAAGCCGTAGCCAAAGCTGTTATTATAAAATAATTTTAATTTATGAGCAAGAAAAAAATTTGCATTATTGACGACGAGCCTTTGATTTTGGAAATGTACAAAATCAAATTGGAAGAAGAAGGCTATGAAGTGATTGCGGCGGGCGACGGATCGGCCGGATTTTCAGCCATCAAAAAAGAAAAGCCGGATTTGGCTCTGATTGACATTGTGATGCCGAATGAGGACGGATTGTCGCTGATGAGAAGAATAAAAAACGATCCTGAAATAAGCGCGACTCCGATAGTCGTTTTAACAAATCTTGACGACGCTCAAACAAGAAAATCCGCATGCCAGCTCGGCGCGTTATTTTATTTGGTCAAACCGCATTTTATGCCTTCGCAATTGGCGAAAATAGTCAAAGAAATTTTGGGATTTAACCTGAAGCATCCGGAATTTTTAGCCTGCAATAAGGCTTGCCTGCCTGTTGAATAAATTTCGCGTTTAATGCTATACTGATTTTATGGATATTTCATCTTATTTTAAGCAGGCGATTGAGCAAAACGCTTCCGATCTTCATTTGGCGGCCGGAAGTATTCCGGCTTTGCGCATCGGAGGAGAATTGGTCAAATTAAACCATGGAGTGGTTCAAAATGAAGATTTGAAGCAGGCGGTGATTTCTTTGATTGATAAAAAGACCATGGAAGCATTTGAACTGAAACGCGAACTTGATTTTTCGCAGGAATTTTTCGGCTCGCGCTTTAGAGTGAATTTGCATTATCAGGAAGGGAAAATCGGATTGACCGCCAGGCTGGTGCCGAGAAATATACCCGAACCGGAAGAATTGAATTTTGACGAAATGGTTTATAAAGTTACTCATTTGACCGATGGCTTGATTTTGGTTACCGGGCCTTCCGGATCCGGAAAATCAACGACTTTGGCTTGTATGATAAATATAATAAACAAAGAAAGGCGGGCCAATATCATAACGATTGAAGACCCCATAGAATATTTATTCACCGAAGATCAAAGCATAATTGAGCAAAGAGAGCTTGGCCATGACACCATGAGTTTCGCGTCAGCGTTAAAATACGCTTTAAGGCAAGATCCGAATGTAATCATGCTTGGCGAAATGAGGGACAGCGAAACCATCGCCGCGGCTTTGACAGCGGCAGAAACAGGCCACTTGGTCATTTCAACTTTGCACACTTC
The DNA here is from genome assembly GCA_043807825.1 of bacterium. Lineage (GTDB taxonomy): Bacteria > Patescibacteriota > Patescibacteriia > Patescibacteriales > GWC2-42-12 > JACPHD01. The sequence goes on from JAZDFM010000010.1 coordinate 6,038, forward strand.
AACGGCAGTTGAAGTTATCAGCCGCATAGTTGATGTTTTTCCGGCGCATCAGCAACAGCAAGTTTTAAACCAGCTGGCTTCCACTTTGAGAGTGGTTATCGCCCAGGAGCTTTTGCCTAAAGTCGGAGGCGGCCGCGTGGCCGTAAGAGAAATTCTCGTGAATAATTCGGCAATCGCGAATTTGATAAGGCGCAATCAAATCGGCCAAATTTATTCGGTTATTCAGACAAGCCATAAAGAAGGAATGATTACAATGAATAAAGCCATTGATAAATTGGTTGACAAAGGATTGATTGACAAAGATGTGGCCCGCAACAGGAAAAGAAATATGGAAACGCAAGCCGCTTATTATTAAGTTTCAATTTTATGATGCCTGAAAAATGGGAACAAACCGTCGGGAACATTAAAGATAATTTTAAAGTTGAAGACAGCGGAAAAGAGTTTTTTGAAGACGAGGGAGGATTGGAAGTTGAATATATAATTTTTGACGGGCCGTTGGGAAAAATGAAGCTGGAATTTATTACCAAACCGGTGATTTTGGACAGAAAAACAAAATATTCAAATCGCGTCGGAGCGCAAACTGTCGTGGATTATGTCTACAGCGACGATGAAAAGTCGCATAAATTAAAAGCTTACAAATGGGATGGCGCTTTAAACGATTGGTCGGAGATTGAAGCCAAGAAATTTGTCAATTAAAATTATTATATGCGAAGAAAGCAAAAAGTTTTTATTTTTCTGCTGTTAATTCTGTTTTTTTTGATTTTATATTTGATTCTTACTTCGGAATCGGCAAAGCTTTCAAATAATCCGGCCGAACAAGCAAACAATGAAAATTCGGTTTCGCTTGAAAATGAGTATAAGCTGAAAACCAAAGAATGTTTTTCGGTTTTTGAAAATTTGGCCGATACCGGAGGTTGGACGCCGGAGAATACGGCTGAATTGAAAAACAAACTGCTTGATTTGAAAGTTCCGGCGCAATTCAAAGATTTGCATATAAAATTCATTATGGCTTTGGCGGGCGTTGAAGATTATTTGATTCGCAAAAATGAGAACGGCAAAAGCGCCAGCTTGCAGGCCGCGAATCAGATGAAAGCGGATTATAGCTGGCTGAATTGACATATATGAATTCAGTTAAAATTTTCAATCAAGCGGATTTTAACCGTTTTTTGCCTTTATTGGCGCCTTTGGCTGTTTATTTTTTGGATGAAGCGTATTTTTTCCGCCCGAAATTCATTTACGCCGCGGTTTGTTTGATTATTGCCGTTTTGTTTTTTGCCGTATGGCGGTTTTGCCGCGAGAGCCGGAATGACAAGCAGTGGTGGAATTATTTGATACTGCCGTCGGTGATATCCGTTTCAACGGCGGCTTATACCGTTTTTTTAACATCAAAATCAGTTACGCAAATATTGTTTTTTTTGAATTTATTATTTTTGTATTTTTATTTCCGCCATATTTATTATTATCTTTTAAATCCGGCCTTGTATGAAGTTTTCAGCATAGAAAACATATCTTCTTATTTGGGCTGGTTCAGTTTTTTTCTGATTTCCGCGGTTATTTACGGCTTGCAATCGTTTTTAAATATTTTCATTTTTCAGCTGGTTATGATTTTATTGGCATTTTCAGCTTTGATTATTTATCAGATTCTTTGGTCCAACAAGATTGAATTTGAAAAAGGATTGCCGTATATTCTCATTGGCTGTTTTATTTTGGCTGAATTATGCTGGTCAATTTCAATTTTGCCTTTCAATTACAATATTTTAGGACTTTGTTTGGCAATATGTTTTTATGTTATTTCAGGTCTTATAAAAAATCACTTGCTTGACAAATTGGACGCGAAAGCGGTAAAGATGTATTTAGCGGTTGGAATTTCAAGCTTATTTTTAATATTATTAACATCAAGCTGGATATAAATTGAGAGTGTTGAATAATTTTATTTTGTCATTCCCGCGCAGGCGGGAATCTAAATTTTATGCGATAAACACTGGATTCCCGCCTGCGCGGGAATGACAAAGAGCTGTGGTGAATTTGATTATTCAACAGTCTGAAACTATGAATAATATGAAAGAATTTTTAAAGAAGAGAAAATTTGTTTTTTTGTCCGCGCTTATTTTTATTTTAAGCATGTTCGGCGGAGCTATGGGAGGCGAAATGGCGAGATTGTACTGCCCAGGGTCTTTCTGCGATTTTTTTTCTTCAAGCAATCTTGATTTTTCAAACGGAAAATTCATGGATCAGGGAATAGTCATAAGCAACGCGAAAAATGTGATTGTCCAACAGGACGCGAAAATAGAAGAAACCATAAATTCGGTCGGAGCCAGTTTGGTCGGCATTTATAAAAAAAGCAAGCTCGCCAAGCAAAGCGATGTTTTTTCTCTTGATAATTTTTATGGAATAAGCGGAGCGGAAGGGCAGGGCTTTATCATAACTTCCGACGGCTGGATAGCCACGAGTTTGGACTTGGATAAAAATTACGCCGATTATGTTGTCATATCAAAAGATAAAAAAATATACCAGATTGACAAAGCCGCGAGCGATTCCGGAACAAGTTTTAATTTCATTCATGTGGCGGCGAAAGATTTTCCTGTAAGGAAATTTGCCGAAAAAAACGATGTTAAGCCCGGAAATTTGACAGTGAGCGTAAATTGGCAAGGGTTAAGCTGGGTTTCTTCGGTTCTTGGATATAAGGAAAAAGGCGGGCTTGTCAAATCAAGCGATGATTTTTCTTCCGCGCTTGTTTTAAACGGCGCGATTTCGGCGGAATTTATAGGTTCAATGATTTTTAACCTGTCGGGAGACGCTTTGGGCATGGTCGGAGAAAAAGGAGAAATTGAGCCCATGTCGCATTTGCAATCCGCGGCTAACAGTTTATTTAAAATTAAAGCCATAAAAAGGCCGAGCTTGGGAGTGAATTATATTGATTTGTCCAAATTCATAGCCGCTGAAGAAAAAAATAATTATTTTCAAAAAGGCGCGGTTATTTACAAAGATCAGAAAATTCCGGCCGTGAAAAAAAACAGCCCGGCCGATAAAGCCGGTTTGAAAGAAGGGGATGTGATAATTTCCATTGACGATATCTATCTTGATAAAATAAACGATTTGGCCGAAATAACGCAGAGCCGAGCTGTCGGCGATAAAATAAATTTGATTGTGGCGCGAAGCGGAGTTGAAAGGAAAGTTGAAATTATTTTGGAAGAGAAAAAATAAACCGATTATAAAAAACCGCCGGAGCGAATTCGGCGGTTTTTATTTTAATCCTTTTATGCTATAATTGTGCATACAGATTGTCCGAAAATTAAATCTAACCGCTGTTTTGTCATTCCCGCGAAAGCGGGAATCCATAACATTGGCGAATGTTCACGATTCTGGATTCCCGATCAGGTCGGGAATGACAGTTCGCGGATAGGCTGGAATAATCGGCTATGAAAATAAAGTCAATAAAAAGCGTTAAAAATTTGTCTGGCAAAACTATTCTTTTGCGCGTTGATTTGAATGTTCCCATGGAAAAATCGTCAGTTAAGAGCGATTATAAAATAGCGGCTGTTTTGCCGACTATCCGATATTTGTTAAGGCATAACGCGAAAATAATAATTATTACGCATATCGGAAAGCACGGAACAGCCAAACCTGTTTCAAAAAGATTGTCGGAATTGCTGGGGGAAAAGATATTGTTCATCAGCCAATGCGTCGGAGATAAAGTTGAGAATGCGGCAAAGAAAATGAAGCCGAAAGATATAATATTTTTGGAAAATTTGCGTTCTGATCCGGGCGAAGAAAAAAACAGCCGGAAATTCGCCAAATTATTGGCCAAACCGGCTGATATTTATGTTAATGACGCTTTCGCCGCCAGCCATCGCGATCATGCTTCGGTGAGCGCGGTGAAAAAATATTTGCCGAGCTATTCCGGATTGCTTTTGGAAAAAGAAATTTTAAATTTGAATAAAATTTCCAATCCGAACCGCCCCCTTGTTTCAATAATCGGAGGAAATAAAATCAAGACAAAAATCGCTTTCATAAAAAGATTGGCTGAAAAATCGGAGAGAATACTGATCGGCGGAGCTTTGGCGAATAATTTTATAGCGGCGCATGGATTTGAAATCGGAAAATCAGCCGCCGATCAAGACAGCATAAAAATAGCCGGAAAACTCGCGCAAAAATATAAAAATATCATTTTGCCGGTTGATGTGATAGCGGCTGAAAAAACAGACAGCGAAAATTGCGAAGTTAAGCCGGTTAATCAAGTTAGTAAAACTGATATTATTTTGGACATCGGCCCGCGCACAATCAAGCTGTTCGCGAGTTTTATCAAAAAAGCCAACACAATAATATGGAACGGGCCTTTGGGGCATTTTGAAAATGAGCATTGCAAACATGGCACTATGGCCATAGCGAGATTTATAGCCGCAAGGTCAACCGGCCATGCTTTCGGGGTTGCCGGAGGAGGCGAAACCGTGGAAGCGCTGAAAATGACGAAAATGGAAAATGATATTGATTATATTTCAACCGGCGGCGGCGCCATGATGGCGTATATTGGAGGAGAAAAAATGCCCGGGCTTAAAGGTATTATAAAATAATTTTAATATAAACTTATGATTCAAAACAAAATCACGGCAATTTTTATCAGCGTATTTTTGTCTTTTGGCATTATTTATTTGGGAGTTTTAAGCTGGAACGCGGTCAAAGCCCATGACTATATAGGCATCAGTCCGAAACAAAGCCATTCTATTTTCATCACCGGAGAAGGCAAAGTTTCGGGCGCGCCCGATATTGCCGGCATTCAGCTTGGATACAGCGTGGAAAAATCCACTGTGGCCGCGGCGCAAAAAGATAACAGCGATAAAATGAATAGCATGATAGATAAATTGAAAAAAGATTTTAAAATAGATCCTAAAGACATCCAGACAGCCAATTATTATATTTCTCCGCAATATGATTGGAATAACAACAAGCAGACATTGCGCGGCTATTTGGTAAGCCAGAGTTTGAATATCAAATTAAGAAAAATGGATCAAATTTCCGGAGTCATTGAAGCCGCCGGCGCTATCGGCCTGAATCAGGTCGGAAATTTAAGTTTTGAAATTGACAATCCGGAAAAATTAAAACAAGAAGCTCGCGCAAAAGCGCTGGAGCAGGCCAAAGAAAAAGCCGGCGTTTTATCCGATATTGTCGGAGTGAAATTGGGAAAGATTATTTCTTTCAGCGAATCAGAAGATCGTTCTGGACCGATTTATGACAGTTATTCAATGTCCAAGGGATTGGGCATGGGCGGCGAGTCGGCTCCGGCCGTGGAGGCAGGCAGCAACGAGATAACAGTTACGGCTACGGTGGAATATGAAATATTATAATTTTTAATTTGTCATTGCGAGCGAATTTCTGGATTCCCGCCTGCGTCCGCCTCGGCTCGCGCCGACGCGAGACGGGCGGGAATGACAAAATGTTATGCCTAAAAATAAACTACAAAAAAATTTGGGCTTTACTTTAATTGAATTGCTTGTTGTTATAAGCATTATCGGTTTTTTGGCGACCGCGTCTATGGTTGCGTTTAATAATGCGAGAATGAAGGCAAGAGACGCAAAAAGGAGAAGCGATTTGAAACAAATGCAATCCGCCGTGGAAATTTATTATAATAGCAATAACAGTTATCCATCTACGGGAGGATCTTGGTGGGGCGAATGTCCAGCTTACGGAAGCCATGCCTATAGCGGCGCTAACGGTTATATTCCAAATTTAGCCCCTACCTATATGGCCATGCTTCCAAAAGATCCTAAATGGGTTGGAACAGGCGGATGCTATCTTTATAGATCAAATGGCGCGGATTATATGATTTTAACTCATCAGACTATAGAATCATTTGATCCGGATGTCGGGCCGGATCCAATGGATCGTCCTTGTTGCAATCAGCAGACGATTGCTGTTTATAGCCCAGGAGCTAAAAATTGGTAAATTATAATATTATGCCTAAAATCAAAAAAATCACTTCGCGCGAAATATTGGATTCGCGCGGCAATCCCACGGTTGAAACAACCGTTTTGCTGGACAACGGAACGCGCGCCAAAGCCAGCGTTCCGTCCGGCGCTTCAACCGGCATTCATGAAGCCATTGAACTTCGCGACGGCGATAAAAAAAGATACGGAGGGCTGGGCGCGCTAAGCGCGGTGAAAAATGTTGAAAAGAAAATCGCGCCGAAGCTGGCCGGCGTTGAAATAACCGAGCAGGAAAAAATTGACGATTTGATGGTTAAGCTGGACGGGTCAAAAAATAAAAGCAAGCTTGGAGCCAACGCGATTTTGTCCGTGTCATTGGCTTGCGCGCGCGCCGGAGCTTTGGCAAGCGGGAAAGAGCTTTATGAATATATAGCTGAAAAATTTGAATTTATAAAATCCCCCGTACCCCCTTTGATAAAGGGGGCTTTTCAGATA
>JAZDFM010000011.1:0-3068 GCA_043807825.1 bacterium
GCAAAAATTTCCGGATGCTCGCCCACATAGTCATTATAAATTTTTTCCAAATCATCAGCTTCTTGGTTCGGCGTTTCCGGCGGATTATAGCTTGGCATATTTAATTCCGGAGACGGCAATTCCCTTTTCACCACCGGATCATATCCAGGGAAAATTTTGGCCGCCAGATTCAATGTCTTGCCGATCAAGCCGCTATACTCCGCAACTTCCACGCGCTTCTGTTCGCCAACGGATTCGGCCTGCTGTTTCGCCAGCTTCAATTCGCGCATTCTGGATTCATAATGCTTGGCTAAAAATTTCGCCATGTACTCGCCGATATCCTGTTTGTTTTTTTTGCTGATTTTTTGCGTTTTGGAATTAAGCTGATACTGCCACGCGCCGTCCGAAACAACCAAATCAAGATAGCTGTATGCCGCGTAATAATAATTCGCGTCTTGTTCAATATTTTCAATTTTAAAATCCATGCTGAAATTTTCCAAATCAACGGCCAGCAAAACCGTGTTGTCAATTCCTTGAACGCTCGCCTGTTTTTCGCCTATGGCTTCAGGTCCGGCCGCCAAAACTCCGCCGCCCAAAATCAGGATAATCGCCAAAATTATCACGGCCGCGTTGTTGTATTTGAGAAAATAAATTATTTTTGAAAACATAGTTTTAAAGTTATGAAGTTAAAAGTTATAAAGTTTTTATCAGTCCGGAAATCAACATGGAAATTTCTACGGATAAATTATAATTTGTTTTAAAACTTTCTTCGGAAATATATTTTAATTTAATTGCTAAATATAATATTGACCTTTTGCCTTATTTCGCGCGCCTGAATCCGATATTTTCAAACAACGCGTTATTTATCCGCCAACAGTTCTCCCGCGATTTTCAAAAATTCCTCCGCCTTTTTAATAAGCTTGTGGCAATTAAGCTCGCTAAAATCGCCGTAATAATCCGCCGCTTCTCTTAAATTTTTCGCTTCTAAAAACGACTCAAGCAACAAGCAATCCAGCTTGCCGGTTTCAACAAATAAAGTTCTAATCGCTTCAATCAGGCAAAAATGGCTTTTCTCTCTATAACTTTTTGAGTAAAGCAAAGCTCTGGCCGAATGGAACATTGAATAATACGACTGCACAATGCTCCATTTATATCTTTCCGCCTTTAGGCTTTCCAGTGAAATTTTCCAATCCTCGCCAGCCAGCCTTAATTCTTTTTCGGCTAATTTTTTACCAGGCGAAAAACTCTTGATTTTTCCGCGCTCCAGGCATTTTTTAAATTCTTGAGACATAGTCGTATAAAATTATTCCGTTCTTAATTTCTTGATAAAATTCCGGCTCGGTTATTTCCATCTCCGACCATTCGCCATGGGTCTTGATAATTGGCTGAACGCGCGAACCGGTCTTTTCCAAAACAGCTTTAACCTTTTTTTTATCCGCGCTTAAAACAAATAAATCCAAATCGCTGTTTAAGGTTTGCTCCCCGCGGCTGGCCGAGCCGAACAGAATAACTTTTTGGGAATATTTTTTAAGCCCGGAGAGCAACGGATTGATTTTTTCCAAGGCCGAATTAATTCTGAATTTTTTCAACTCCGGACTGCCTTGATTGATCTGATAAAAACCCATTCGGCCTTTAACTTTTTTTCTAATAACGCTCCGGCCATGAAGCGCTTTAAGCAGGCCGCTAACCGCGGCCTTGCTGGCTTTGATTTTATCCGCTATTTCCTGGCCATAGAACTCGCGCTCCGGATAATCGGCCAGCAATTTAATTATTTTTTCCTCTATCATGGTCATATTTTGAACTTATGTTCAATATTTTTGAACTTGTATTCAAGTTAACATTAACCGCGTCTTAAGTCAAACTGATTTTTTGCCTGTCTTATCTTTCATAAATAGTTAAAAGTTATAAAATTTTTATCAGTCCGGAAATCAACCTGGAAATTTCTACGGATAAATTATAATTTGTTTTAAAACTTTCTTCGGAAATATATTTTAATTTAATTGCTAAATATAATATTGATCTTAATTCGCCGCATGATCCTTTGGCAATATAAAGAAAATAAATAAATTCTTTATTGGTTCTTCTTTCAAAGCCTTCGGCTATGTTATTCATTATAGAAACAGCCGCTCTTTGAATTTGATCTCTAAAACTAAAATCTCGGCAATCTTTAAATTCTTTATAAATATTTATCGTTAATTCTCCAGCCTTTTTCCATGCGATTATATCTTCAAACTTAACAATTTTCATAACTTTCTAACTTTCTAACTTTCTTTTACTTCGCGCACCTAAAGCCGATACTCGCGCTCTGCTCGCTCGGCGCGTGGGACAGGTCTAATCCGTAAATACCGCCCGAACCTCTGACAAAACCTTTTAAGCCTGACGCCGAGCCTACAAAAATCTTACCGATATAATTATTCGCGTCGGTTAAGTAATAATCAGGCGCGATACTCATGCCCTTAAAGTCAGTGACTTCGCTATATTCAAACCAATTATCAGTCGTCGGCGTTACCGGTAATCCGGCCACGGTCACATTTTGATTGGTCCATTGCGCGATATCGCCGCTTAAATTATGTATAATATTACTATTGGTTAATTTTAATTCCTCCGAATTTTCCAAATCATTTTCGCCAACCTGCAAAATATTATCGGCAACAGTCAGCCATTCATTTTCGCCGATTAAGTGATAGCCCGCTCCTAAAGAATTGCAGGCATATTGCGCCTGGCCTTGCGAAATATTGGTCAGCGTCGGCATTTCGCCCCCTTTAACAAAGGGGGTAGGGGGATTTGTATTATTGCCAGCCGCTAAATCACTCATCACGCAAAAGCCCGGCATGGTTCCGTACTTAGCCGAACCCGGCACCCAAACGTAACCGGCATCGCAGTAGCCTTCAAAAGCTCCGGCTACAACCTTACCCTCAACCCCGAGGTCAGCCATGGTTTCGTCAACGGCCGCGTCCAAACTATCCGAGCAAAAACCTCCAGAGCAAAGCATTATTCTTCCATCAACCAATAAACTGCCGACAATTTTGACTTGCCCCTGATTATCAATATTCATAACGCTCACACCGCCGGCTTGAAAATCCGCCACA
>JAZDFM010000012.1:0-8034 GCA_043807825.1 bacterium
TTGGAAAACGAAACCTATGATCAAAAAAGAGCTTATTTGGCGGGAAATTCTTTTTCAGACCATTGAAAAGAAAAAAATTGAATTCACCCAAAAAGAACTGGCAGGGAAATTCGGCTTTTCATTAAGCACGATTTTTAACGCGCTTAAAATTCCTCGCCAAAGCGGAGCTGTCAAAGTGACTGGCCGTAATTTTTCCGTGGTTGACGCGGAAAAATTTTTGTATATTTGGGCGACGCAAAGAAATTTGGAAAAAGAAATCATATATCAAGCGTATATTCCGGAAAACGCGCAAAAAATAGAAGGCATGATGCCGAATGGAATAATTTTCGGAGGCTACAGCGCGTACGCGGCAAGATACAAAGACGCTCCGTCGGATTACGCCAAGGTTTATGTTTACGCCGAGAGCGAAAAAATAGAAGAAATAAAAAAACGGTTTTTTAAAAAAAAAGGCGAAGCCAATTTTTTTGTTCTTAAGAGCGATCCATGGTTGAAAAAATTCGGAAATATAATCCCTAATGTCCAGATGTTCGCGGATTTTTGGAATATGAAGGATTGGTACGCCAAAGATTTTTTAAATGCCTTGAAAAATAAACTTTTTTTATAATATGCAATTTTATAACGATGTTATTACGCAAACAAGCTTCGCCTATTTGCAGGGAATGAAGAAAAAATATAAGTTTATTCTTATCGGCGGATGGGCGGTTTATTTATATTCAAAAAGCCTGAAATCCAAGGATATTGATATTATTGTTGATTATGATGTTTTAGCTAAAATGAAAGAATCGGATAAAATTTTTAAGAACGAAAGATTGCGAAAATATGAAATTAACACTGGCAATTTTGATATTGATATTTATGTGCCGCATTATTCTGAACTTGGGATAGATGTCTCGGAAATACAAAATTATGTTGTGGGCAGAGAAGGATTTTCCGCTCCGGCTTTGGAAATTTTACTGCTGATGAAACTTTTCGCCTGGCATAACCGCCGCGGATCAAGTAAGGGGCAAAAAGACGAATTGGATATTTTCAGTTTGGCGTTTTTGCCCGAGTTTAATTGGAAAAAATATTTGGAATTTGTCAAAAAATTCAATTTTTCAAAATATAATAAGGAATTCGCGCAACTTTTGAAAAGGACCAGCAGTATTAAGGAATTGGAAGTTAACGAGCAAAAAATGTCAAAAACAAAAAAACGAATTATGAAGGGGCTGAATGGAGAAAATATAAATTTTAACTAATTTAATAAATAAAACTTATGAATCAAAAAACTTTTTTTTCCATGATCGCGGTTGCCGCGATATTTTTCGGACTTGGTTTTTATTTTGACCGCGCGCCTGTTGCGGTTAAAAAGGGAGATAATACATTTCAAGCCGGATGGCAAGCGGCCAAAGACAGATTGAAACAATCCAGCTTCATGCCGATGATGAATGAAAACATGGAAATTTCTTCCGTGAGCGGAGAAGTGAAAGAAGTCCAAGACAATCAGATCAGCATAAAAATCAATCCTTTGGAGCCTTTGGCCGATCCGGAATTGGACAATAGGATAATTGAATTGGATAATAATACTAAAATTTACCAGTTATCCCAAAAAGATCAGGCGCAATATCAGAAAGAAAGCGAGGATTTTGAGCAGAAAATGAAACAGCAGATGGAAAAAATGGTAAAACCCGAAGAAATGCCGGCTGTTTCGGCAAATCCGATTACACCGCCGGATATGTTTGTGAAAAAAGAAATTAAAGCGCAAGATATAGCAATCGGTTCGCAAGCCAATGTCATAGCCGTTGAAAAAGACATTAAAAACGCTAAAAAATTTATAGCTGCTGAAATTACAATCCAGCCATCGGCGCCGATGGCGATGCCGGCCACTGAAACCGTTACTCCGCCCGCCTCGCAATAATTTTTCCCGTCATTGCGGGTGTACATTCTGTCATTGCGGGCTTGACCCGCAATCCAATTTTCAATGGCAGGAAGATGAATAATAATTATGAAGCAGGAAAAACAATACTATGTTTATCTGCTGGCCAGCAAAAGGAATGGCACATTGTATATCGGCGTAACATCAAATTTATCTGATAGAATGAATAAACATAAAAAGGCGATGTATGACGGATTTACCAAAAAATATAAAATAGGTAAATTGATGTATTATGAAATTTACGGCGATGTTCGCGAAGCAATCAGCAGAGAAAAACAATTGAAAAATTGGAAAAGAGAATGGAAAATAAAACTGATAGAAAAAGACAATTCTATTTGGCGGGATTTATCGGATGAAATATAGCTTGTACGGTTAACGCCTGGATTGCGGGTCAAGCCCGCAATGACAAAAAAATAAAGCGGGAATGACAAGAAAATGAATGACAAGAATATATGCTTTATTATATTTTAATTTTTGCAGGAACAGTTTTGCTGTCCGCTGTTTTAACTTGGCTGGCGTTAAAGCTGGCGTTAAAGCTGGGAATTACCGACAAGCCCGATCAAGATAGAAAAACGCATGGCCGCGAAACCGCTTTGCTCGGCGGCATGGCCGTGTTTGCCGCTTTTTTTATTGTCTTGTATTTCGCGCGCCGCGGGATTTTAGGCGGCAATCTGGAGCCGAGGCATTGGATCGGATTTTTTGCCGGCGGAATTTTTCTGATGATCGGCGGTTTTTTGGATGATAGATATAATTTAAAACCGGCGCGGCAGATTATTTGGCCCGTTTTGGCCATTGCGAGCGTTATTGCCGGCGGGGTTGAAATTGAAAAAATAACCGGTCCGTTCGGCGGTTATTTTTATTTGGGAAATTTTTCAGCGGTTCTGATTGCTTTTTGGCTTTTGGGAATGATGTACACTACAAAACTTTTGGACGGATTGGACGGATTGGTTTCCGGCATGACCGCTATCGGTTCGCTGGTGATTTTCCTGTTCACTATGAGCGCGAAATATTATCAGCCCGACATAAGCTTGGCCGCTTTGATTTTGGCGGCCGCGTGCGCCGGTTTTTTGTTTTTTAACTGGCATCCGGCGAAAATATTTCTGGGAGAAGGCGGGTCGGTTTTTTTAGGCTACGCGCTTGGCGTTTTATCCATTATTTCAGGCGGCAAGTTCGCGGTCGCTTTGTTAGTTATGGGAATGCCGGCGCTTGACGCCGCATGGACGATTATCAGGCGGATCATTTCGGGAAAAAATCCGTTTAAATTCGCGGACAGGGAACATCTGCATTTTCGCCTGCTCAATCTCGGTCTCGGAGTCAAAAAATCCGTATTGCTGTTTTACGCGATTTCAATCATTTTCGGCATGTCGGCGCTGTTTTTGCAGAGCAAAGGCAAGATTTTCGCGCTGGCCGCGCTGTTCGCCATTATGATATTTGCCATTTCGCTTTTGGCTTATCTTGACAGAAAGAGAAAAATAGTTTAATATTTTAATATTATTTAATAATAAATTCTGGATTCCCGCCTGCGCGGGAATGACAAAAATATGAAAATAGCTGTAATCAAAACAGGAGGCAAGCAATATAAAATCGCGCAAGGACAAAATTTGAAAATTGAAAAAATTGACGCTGAAGTCGGAACGATTTTAAAATTCCAAACTTTGCTTTCAGCCGAAGATGACAAAGTGAATATTGGAAAACCGGAATTGGGAGAAATAGTGGAAGGCAAGATAACAGAGCAGGGGAAAAATAAGAAAGTGAGCGTTGTAAAATTTAAGAACAAAACAAGATATAAAAAAAATGTCGGACACAGGCAACCATTCACGAAAGTGGAAATAACAAAAATCGCGTAATTACGCTTCGTTTCTGTATTTTAACGCGTTGCTCAAAGTGATCTCGTCGGCATACTCCAAATCCGCGCCCATAGGCAATCCTTTCGCCAGGCGCGTGATTTTTATTCCGCTCGGTTTCAATAATTTCGCTATATACATCGCGGTTGTTTCGCCTTCAAGGTCTGGATTGAATGCTAATATTATTTCTTTGGCGCGGTTTTTTTTCAAATGGATTAACAGCGCTCTGATATTCAGCTGTTCGGGCTTAATGCCTTCAATCGCGTTTATAACTCCGCCGAGAATATGATAGACGCCTTGATATTGTTTTGTTGCTTCAACAGCCAGCATTCCGCGCGTGTCCGCGACAAGGCATATCGCCGAATTGTCTCTCTTGGCGTCCGAACAAATTTTGCACGGATCGGATTCGGCGATTGCCATGCAAGTTTGGCATACTGAAATTTTTTCTTTCACTTCCGCCATTGCTTGGGCGAACTGTTGAAGCAATTCAGGATTTTGGTTTATCAAATAAAAAACATACCGTTCGGCTGTTTTCGGACCTACGGAAGGAAGTTTGCGGAAATATTCAATTAAATTTTGGATTGATTCAGGGTGCCGCATTCGTTATTGAAAATTAGCCATCCCGCTTATGCCTCCCATTGCCCGGACTTTTTCCGCCATAAGCTTTTGAGCTCGCTTCATGGTTTCATTCACGGCTTCAATCAGAGTGTTTTCCAGCTTGTCTTTTCGCGCTTCTTCGCTGATTGAAAGCTTGATGATTTCCATGTTGCCGTTAATTGTTATTTTGATGCCGCGCTTCTCATACTCAACGGATTCTTGCGCTAACGCGTTTTGCAAAGTTTTGGCTTGATTTCTCAAATCTTTGAATTGTTTTAATTTGTTGAACATAGCGCGCATGTATGTTGTCATTGCGAGGAGCCGACAGGCGACGAAGCAATCTAACGAACTTTTGAATTTTATCTAAACTCAGTATCCGTGAGATTGCTTCGCTTCTTTCAGAAGCTCGCAATGACAATTATAATTTAATTTTAATATTCCGGCGGAGCTTCTTGGCCGGTTTTTTCCATATTTTTAAAGCTCACGGTATCTTCATCAAAATATAAATTGACTTTTCCGGTCGGGCCGTTTCTGTGTTTGGCTATATAAACTTCGGCGGTATGTTTTTCGCTTTCCGGAAGCTCGTCGTAATTATATCCGCGGTCAGCCGCTTTTCTGTAAATAAACATAACAACATCCGCGTCCTGCTCAATGGAGCCGGATTCTCTCAAGTGCGCCAGCCTTGGTATGGCCGGTCTTGACATCTCGGCCGCGCGCGACAATTGCGACAAGGCGAAAACCGGAATGTTAAGCTCGCGGGCGATGCCTTTGAGCCCTCTGGTAATTTCTGAAACTTCCTGAACGCGGTTATCTCCGTATTTTCCTCTGCCTTCCATCAATTGCAAATAGTCAATAATCAATAATCCCAATCCTTTTTCAACTTGAAGCCGGCGCGCTTTGGTTCTTATTTCCATAATATTTGAACTGGCTGAATCGTCAATGTAAATCGGGGCTTCGGATAATTTTCCCATGGCATCGCCGATGCGCGAAAAATCATTGTCTTCTTCTTTGTCTGATAATTTTCCGGTTCGCATGCGCCATAAGCTCACATTGGCTTGCGCGCAAAGCATGCGGTCAACAAGCTGTTCTTTGCTCATTTCCAAAGAAAATATTCCGATAGGAACTTTGCTGATAGTCGCGGATTGCCTGGCTATGTCAAGCGCCAAAGAAGTTTTTCCCACGCTCGGCCTGGCCGCTAAAATTATCAGATCGGATTTTTGCAATCCGGCTAAAATCGCGTCAAGATCATGAAATCCTGTGGGCAAGCCGCGCAATTTTCCGCTTTGCTTGTGCAATTCGTCTATTCTGTCAAAAGCTTCCGTCAGTAAATTGTCAATCGGCTGGAAAACATTTTTTAAATATTTCCGCGATACGCCGAATAATTTTTGTTCTGCTTGGTCAAGCAGAGCTTCAACCTCTTCATCTTCCCTGTATCCAAGCTCCGTTATCTCCGCGGAAGCCGACAAAAGACGCCGCAGAGTCGCTTTCCTCTGGATGATATTTGAATAGTGGGATACATTGGCGGAAGTTGAAACAGTATTGCCCAATTCGGCTATGTATGTCCTTCCTCCGACAGCTTCCAATTTATTTTTTTCTTCAAGTTTTGAAGTAAGGGTTAAAATATCAATCGGCTCGTGGCGGGCGTAAAGCTCGCGCATTGTTTCATAAATAATGCCGTTGCTGTCTTTATAAAAATCTTCCGGCGTTAAAGTGTCGGCGATTTTGAAAATCGCGTCTTTGTCAATCATTAAGCACCCCAGCAGAAATGATTCAGCTTCCGTATTTTGCGGAGGCAATTTTGAAATTGAAGTTTTATTGTCTGCCATGTTTTTATGTTACACTGGCTATGGGTTTTTATCAATAGGGAAATGTCCACTGTTTTTCCACCGTATTAAGCCTTGCCATTTTTATAAGTATATGTTATTTTATAATAAATCGTATTTATCCGTTGCCGCGGTTTTTTTATTTAAGCCGTATATAATTTATTTACGCGCTGTTAGCTCAGCTGGTAGAGCAGGTCCCTTTTAAGGACAAGGTCGCAGGTTCGAGTCCTGCACGGCGCACCACAATGTCTCATTTAATTGCCGGCGTAGCTCAGTTGGTAGAGCAATGCTTTTGTAAAGCAAAGGTCGGGGGTCCGAATCCCTTCGCCGGCTCCAAAATTTTTATCCCCGTTAGCGGGGTTTTTTAATATGAAGACATATAAAATTTACACTCTTGGCTGCAAAGTAAATCAATATGATGCCGGAAAATTAGCCTGTCAGCTGGATAATTCCGGATTGGCGCCGGCTGATAAAAACGCGGATATCGCGATTATCAATAGTTGCGCCGTAACGAAGAACGCGATAATCAAAAGCCGACGCATGGTTAAATCGGCAAAAAAAGCCAATCCGAAAGCCAAAATAGCGTTAGCCGGATGCTGGCCGAAAATCGGCGCGGATCAAAAAAATATGCCATGCGCCGATTTGATAATCAGAACCGATGATTTTAAAGAGTTGTTAAAGATAATACCGAATTTTAAAAATCGCGGCGATGGCATGATTGTTAATAACAAAAAAGCGCGGTATTTCATAAAAATTCAAGATGGCTGCGAGCAATTTTGCAGTTATTGCGTTATTCCATACGCGCGCGGAAAATTAAAAAGCAGGGGAGAACGGGAAATTATCCGCGAAATCGGGCAGGCGGTAAAAGCCGGTTACGGGGAAATCGTTATTTCGGGAATTCATTTGGGACTTTACGGCTATTCTGTTATGCCGGGCTTGACCCGGCATCCAGAAAGAATGGCAGTGGAAAGAAATTTGGATTCCCGCCTGCGCGGGAATGACAGCACCAACTTGGCAGGCTTAATTAAAAAAATAATTGAAATCAAAAATTTAGGCAGAATAAGATTAAGTTCAATTGAGATAACCGAAGTTTCGGATGAGCTGATTGGGCTGATGGCGAAATCAAAAAAAATTTGCCGGCATCTGCACCTGCCTTTGCAGTCGGGATGCGACAAAATTTTAAAATTGATGAATCGGCCGTATAACGCTGAATATTTTAAAAATAGAATAAAAAAAATAAGGAAAGCAATGCCTGATATCGCGATTAGCTCGGATATAATAATCGGATTTCCCGGGGAAACTGAAAAAGATTTTAAGGCTGTTGAAAAATTCATCAAACAAATGAAATTCAGCCGTTTGCATGTTTTTCCGTTTTCCGCCCATGAAAAAACTCCGGCCGCGAAAATGCCGAACCAGATTGAAGAAAAAATCAAAGCGCTCCGAGCGGGGATATTAAGAAAATTGGGCGCGCGGCTTGAAGAAGATTATAAAAATAAATTTATCGGCAAAGAATTGGATGTCGCGGTTGAAAATATAAGAGGCGGCAAGCATATCGGCAAAACAGAATATTATTTTGATATTATTTTCAACAGCGATCAAATCTCCGGAGAAAAAATTAATAAAAACAACAGTTTAATCCGCAAAATAGTTAAAGTAAAAAATTAAAATAAGCCGTCAAAACAGGGGCTGATATTTTCGGCCTCTGTTTTTAATTTTGGAATATGTTCAAGTCCACGAACATAATTAACACTTTTAAGAATTAGATTTTGACAATTTTTTATCAATAAATTGCATAAGTTTTTCAATCTGTTCTTTGTTTTTCATTTGCCTGGATTTAGCTAAACGGCGGCTTTGTTTT
>JAZDFM010000013.1:0-11348 GCA_043807825.1 bacterium
CGCAATCCAGAAACTTGTTCAGCGCGATCTACTCTGGATTCCGGCTCGGAGGCCGGAATGACAGAAAAATCTGCGGCAACCGCGATTTTATCGCCGACGGAAAGTTCGGCCACTTTTGTCCATTTTGAATTTGACAGATTACTGTCATCATTGTTATAATTATTATCACTTAAATTATTAACATTTACATCTATGCAAACTTTATCATTATCACAACCATTATTCATCAAAGACAAATCCGTAGTTGGCGTCTTACTGCCAAATACTAAAGCGTCTGTCGCGGCATTGGAAGAATTTATATTGGAATTAACAGAAGATAAATTTGATGAGTGGGACAAAAAATTGAGTTCCCCGGCGGCGCAGGAGCGGTATGCTTCTATTATTGCGGATGCCGATGCTAACGGCAGCTGGATTAACGGGGAAGAAATTGAGAAAGAATTTTTAATTTCATAACTATGTTCGCCTGCGAATTTACTAACAACGCCCGCAAAAATCTTCGCCATTTTGATAAAATTACCGCTGATAGAATCGTTCGTGAAATTAAAGGTTTGCGCCTCTTGTCCCATCCTTTTCATCATCGCGGTGTCAAAAAACTTGTTAGCCATTTCGGTCAATATCGTCTCCGCGTTGGTATTCATATCAGAATTATCTTTGATATTTCCAAGTCTGAAAATTTGCTCCGCGTTATTGAAATCTCCACCAGAGAAAACATCAGATACTAATTGTTTTGTTGTTTTTTTGTTTTCTTGACTTTTCGCCAAATACGGATGATTGCCGGTTGTCCTGATGGTTTTTCCGTCTTCGGTGGTGATTTTGTAAATCGGCTTAACGCCCATATCAAGCAATCCTTTAATTTTCGCCGGCTCAAGTTTGCCGGTTTTTTCATTTAAAGACATAACATATTCTCCGCCTTTGACTTGGTCAATTCTTACCTGTTTTGTCATTGCGGGCTTGACCCGCAATCCAGAAATGCTGGATTCCGGCTCGGAGGCCGGAATGACAGAGAGTAGCGTGTCTCCGGTAACGCATTGGCCGGTATGATCAATAGTGAGCAGACTTTGTCCGGTTGAGCTTGCCACATCAAAAATATTTTGTCCCGCGGTTCCTTGAATTGATAATTTGGCCAATGGACTGGTGGTGCCGATGCCGACGTTGCCGGTCTGCAAAACATACAAAGACGACGCGGCGGAAAATCCGCCGGCGAAAGTGGAAGTGGCCAGCGCGTCCATTGCCGTAAAATATGAAGCCGAAATTGAAGAAGTGGCGATAAATCCAGAAGCTGTAACTATGCCGCCGTCAAAATAT
Source organism: bacterium (assembly GCA_043807825.1). GTDB lineage: Bacteria > Patescibacteriota > Patescibacteriia > Patescibacteriales > GWC2-42-12 > JACPHD01. Next base: position 1,306 of record JAZDFM010000013.1, read on the forward strand.
CCGGAACCGCCGACGGAAAGTTTATAACCCGGAGTGGTTGAACCTATGCCGATGTTGCCGCCGGCTAAAACAGTGAATATTTCATTCGCGCCGTCAAATAAATTTAAAATATCTCCGGTTCCGTTCTGTCGGACTGATAAAGCGGTTTCGGTGGTTGAAGCCGTTTGAATTATATTGCCATTGTCGGCCAGACTGAATCTATCAACGCCATCATCCAAAATCTGCATAATATTGCCGGATCCGCCGTAATTAACCAACAAAGCCGTTGTTGACGACGCGCTGTTAATCGCCAATTGCGAATTATTTATTGTTACGCTGTCGGTTGTTGAGCTGTATCCGAGCGTTATCGCGTCATTCACCGTATCAATTATGAAATTGTCATTTGTTCCGTCGCCGACCGCAAACGCTGAAGTTGATGCCGTGTCCAAATCCAAAGATCCGTTGATATCGGCATTGCCGTTTAAATTAAGAGCGGCGGCGATGGTGATTATGTCCGAATTGGTGTCAACAACAAAAGTGTCGTTCGCTCCGTCGCCCACGGTTAAAGCCGAACCGCTTTTAATGTCCAAATCAAAAATATCATTGGCGTCAATCGGGCTGGAAAAATACGAATTGCCGCTCACAACCAATCCGCCTGAACCAGCGGACAAGCTTCCGGCTCCCAGCTGGCCGGTAACTCCCAAAGACGGAAATTCCGTATGGCCGGCGCTGAATGTTCCTGACACGGCCAAATTTCCTTTTATAATTTCATCTCCGCCGATGAACGATCCGCCCACGACAGTCAAGCTGTCGCGCGAAGTCAAGCTGTCGGCGGCAATGGCTTTGGCGTTGATGGCTCCGGCGAATTGCGCATAATCCGTAACAAGCAAAGTTTTAGCGGTTAGCGCCGCGTCCACAACCATATCGCCGAAAAATTCGCTTTGTCCTATAACAGAAATCTTGCCGTTAAATTTGGACGCGCCGCTCACATTCAAATCTCCGCCGATATCCGCGTTGCCGGTAATTGATAAATCTTTGCCCCCTTTAGCAAAGGGGGTGGGGGGGATTTGAGATTCGGTTTTGCCCCCTTTAGCAAAGGGGGTTAGGGGGATTTGTATTTTTTCTTTCACAACCACGGTTTCTTTGATAACAGTTTCTTTTTCCGCTCCCGCGTTGTACAATTTCGCGTACTTGGCTTTCAAACTATCCGGAATTATCATGTCAACTATTTTTGAATACATGTCCGCCAGCGACCGCAGAGAAAGGCCGGCTTGGCTTGCCAAATATTTTTTACCGTTGTTATTGTATTCGCCGATCGCTGATCCGGTTGCCCGCATTGAATCGTTTGTCTTATTTATTGAATCTTCAAGCGAAGCTAATTTATTTTTTCCCGATTCGGACACAAGCCCGACAGCGCCCGAGCCGACAGAAACAAGTTTCGCCAATTTCTTTCCAAAGCTCAAAGACATTTCTTTCTGCGTATCGGCCGCTTCATTCAAAGCCGCAATCGCGCCGTATTTGGCTTGAACCATAATTTCTCCTCCTCTTTTAGAAGTTGTGTTGGCCAAAGCCATAAGGCGGGACATGGGCGAAATTTCAACCGAATTTATTTCAGCCGCTCCGGCCACGCGGCCTTTTATATCGGATTTATTTCCAACAACGGTTTTTTCCGAAGCCAGCATGGCGATATGTCCGATTGATTCTTTTTCATAGTTTAAAAATCCGCTTAAAACAAACAAACTGTCCTGACCCAGCTTCGCGATTTTATCAGGAATAATATTCAAAGCCGATTTAACATTGAAAAATTTATCCTCAACCGCGGCTATTTTACCGGCGCCCGCGCCTTTCCAAAAATCAGCGACGAACAGCGCGTGATTTTTAACCGCTCCCAATCTGGCTGACAAAATTTTATTTCTCTGTTTTATTCCATCAGTCAAAGCCAAACTCAAGTCATTCACCTTGCCGGCCGAAGCCAAAAACAGATTGTCCAAAGAAGTTTTTATCCGCGCGGCCGAATCTTTTCCCGGAATAACCATATTTTCGCTGCCGGGAAATTTTTTAATATTTCCGGCCTGCTCCAAAGCCCGCGCTAAATATTTTGATTTCAATCCTCGCTCGGCCAAATTTTTAGTTTGCGAAACAGCGTTGGAAAAAATATTCTTGGCGATTCTTTCAAATCCGGCCGAAGCTCCGGGAGCGAAATGGGAAAAAATAATTATGGCGGCGGCGATGGATAAACCCGCCGAAGCTATTTTCAGCGGCCTGATAAATTTTTTAAAAACCGAATTCGCGAATTTGCCGACCGCTGCAAACGCAATATTTTTCATCGTTCCGAAAAATTCTTTCAAGCGCCGGATTCCCGCCTGCCTACCGGACAGGCAGGCCCTCGCGGGAATGACAAATAAAAAAGCTGACGAAAAAATCGCGGATTTAATTTTTAAAAATATTTTTTGCTTGGCTTGATTTCTGATTTCTAATTTTATTTTTTTTTCGGCCGCGTTTTTTTGTTTTGAAAAATCTTCAGCTTCGCGCTTTAAATTTTCTTGCCACGCGGATTGGAACTTTATTTCCGGTTCAACCAAATCGGCTAACAGCTTGGCTTCGGACGAAGCGATTTTATGATTCAAAATTTCATCCAATTTTTTTTCTTGTTTTTTCTCTTCGCGGACATGAGGCGCGGCGACTCGCGGGGCGATATTCTTTTTCGCTGATGTTTTTAAATTCGGCTTGGCTTCTTCTTTCCCGCGCTCTTCAAATTTTTGCTTAATCGCCATCTCAACTAAATTATCAATTCTGTTTTTCAATTCAGCCGAAGCCGCTGATTCTGATACTGGACGCCCGGCTTGCGTCAATTCCCGCGCCGCTTCCGGCGGAAGTTTTTTCCCGTCTCGCGCGTGCGCATCCAAATACCGGTCAAACCATTCTTGCGTTGAATAATATTTATTGCCTATTTTTTTAACCTTCAATTTCTTCCTTTGCGCCAAAATTGAAACATAGCCAAAACTATAAGCGCTGGCTTCGGCTATCTTTTTGAGAGGCATCAATTTTTTGTAATTGTCTGTCTGTTCGCGACGCATGGGGATGTATCGTTTTCTTTATTTTATATTTAATTTTATATTCTTTAATTTTAGCGTGAATTGATTATTACCCTTATCAAACGCTTATCAAATTTCTTGTATTTATTATAGCATAAAAACATCTTAAATTATACCGTTTTTTCATCTTAAAATATTTTAATCTATTTTTAATCTTTCGGACTGAAGCTTTGGCTTTTTTTGATGCTGGCTTGATTATGAGGCAATGATTTTTAGCCTTACATTACGGCAAATTTTAACGCTTGTTTTTTTATTATTTTATCATTAAAAATTTACGCGCCGATTTATATTCTTGAAAAACAATAAATCGCTTCCGATGAAGCGATTTATTAAAACATTTTTTCTCTTATTTATCCACAGCTACCCCCTTTAGCAAAGGGGGTAAGGGGGATTTAATTTTTTATTCTTTTCTTTTTTAATCACCCCCAAAACCATCCAAAAAAACAACACGCCGAAATGCAAACTCCAAAGCCAATGGTCAAAAAGCATGATGGCGATCAGCGCGGTGAAAACGGCAAAACTTTCAGCTCCTATGAAAGCGAAAAACAATAGCGCCATGAAAAAAATAAAACCGAATATTCCAACCTCGCTTAACGCCAGAAAAAAAACATTATGCGCCGGCTGGTAATAAAAACTTTCTTCATACGGCTTAAAATTTTTAAGCGCCAAGCCGTAATTTCCCAAGCCTGCTCCGATTATGAAATTATTTTTTATAATCGGCAAAGAATTTTTTATTGACTCTTCTCTCTCGCTGATTGATTTGGCTTCAAGGCGCTCGCCCGTTCCGAGGCGGACGACGGCAAGATTCTGATACTGCAGAAACAAAATAAAAAATACGGCTCCCGAAATCAAAGCCGCCTGCAAAATATTTTTTTGCGCGGCCAAATCTTTTTTGAAAAACGATCCGAACAGCATGGCTGTAATTCCAACGGCCAGCGCCAACCAAGCCGCGCGGGAAAAACTGAAAAACAAAGCCGCGGAAAAAATAATTACAAACCCCTTTAGCAAAGTGGTTGCCTTCAGGGCGGGGGATTTTTTATCTTGCGCGCCTTTTTCTTTTGTCATTCCCGCTTTTTCTTTTGTCATTCCCGCTTTTTCTTTTGTCATTCCCGCTTTTTCTTTTGTCATTCCCGCTTTTTCTTTTGTCATTCCCGCTTTTTCTTTTGTCATTCCCGCGCAGGCGGGAATCCAATTCAAAAATAACATCAATATCCCGATCGCCATAATTCCTCCAAGCATATTCGGATGATCCAAGCCGCCATAAGCTCTGAGCCAGCGCTCGCCGACTCCATCCGATCCGATCGTTTCCACCACGGACGCTCCCAAATCAACAGCTTGATGCGATGCCATGCCGAGCCACTTGTTCGCCGGAGAAAATTGATTTAAAAATTGCCATATTCCCAAAACAGCCTGAAGCGCCAATCCTGAAAACAAGCTTAAAAAAAACTTCGCCCGGCTGTATTCGGCTTTCGCGATTACCCAAAACAATCCGGCTCCAAGCATTATCCAAAACGATTTATACGCGGCCAACAATTTGTTTTCCGCCGGCAAAATCGCCATCGCCGAAAACAACAGCAGACAGCCGATAAATTTAAAATTTTTTTTGCCGCCAGAGGCTGAAAAAAAATTATAAATAACAAATAAAATCAAAATAACCGCCAGCAAAACATCCGCCGCGTACAGCGAATATGTCCCGTATTCCCAATACCCTCCGTTAATCTCGCCGGCCTTGATAATCCAGCGAGCCTGAATCGGCAATAAAAAAACCAGCAGATACAAGCCGTATTCAATTGTTTTTTTCAAATATTTCATAACCCCTGTCATTGCGAGAAACGCGTAATCGCGCGACGAAGCAATCTCATTTTCTCCTCATGCCTTGCCGCATACTCCTCTCGCCTGTCGTTGGCGTGCAATTTTATAATTTTATCATCAACAACAACCCGCGTGTCTTTGTTCATTAAATTTTTTAATTTCAAAGGCAAAAATTTAATCTGCAATTTTTTAAACTGCGGCTCCAGCCCGCCGATCAGCAAATCAGCCGCGTCATGATAGAATTCGGACAAAAACGGCTTAACTCGCCTTTTGGGGGACTGAACGCGAAGCCGCCAATTCGGCAGATAATTTTTCAGCCAAGAATTGGCCGACAAAAATTTTTCATAAATTCCGCCGGCGTCATAAACCAGAGACAGCCCCGCCAGCCAATAAATAAAATAAATATCCACAAATTCAGCCCCCTTTAACAAAGGGGGGTAGGGGGGATTTACAAATTCAGCCCCCTTTAACAAAGGGGGGTAGGGGGGATTTACAAATTCAGCCCCCTTTAACAAAGGGGGGTAGGGGGGATTTGTCTCTTTTCCTTTCATCATCAATCCGCTCAAATCCATCGCTCCGGCGCTTGCGTAAAAACTTAAACAAATTTTATCGCGCGAATCGCCATTTTTCGGCCGCCAGCCCGCGATTTTGGCTATGCCCGCGCAGAAAAATCTCGCCAGCCAAATCCGTTTATCCTCGGCGATTATGAAAAAATCAATGTCGCTTCCGTCTTTCAAATTATGCGCGCCAAGAAGATTCCCGACCGCGATCATTTTTACCCATGGAATAAATCTGAAAAATTTTGAAACAAAAACCGCGCGCTTGAATTTCCTGTCCGCGAAATTGTAGCGATTCAATCTTTCAATGATATTTTTTTCCCTGCCGGGCAAAAAATAAAAACCGTTTTCGCCCCCCTTAACAAGGGGGGGTAGGGGGGATTTATGCATCTCCTCCAATTTTTCAACAACTTCAAAAAATTCGCATTGGACGCCTAACATTCGCCATATTTCCCAATCCGTCAAAGCATAATCAAACATGTCAAAAAAAGCAATCACTTTAATGATCGCCTCCTTTAATTCATCAATTTTATTTCGCGTTTCATTTGTCATTTGTCATTCTTTGCATACTTGTTTTTTTTGTCATTGCGAGGAGCCGACAGGCGACGAAGCAATCTCCGGTTCAAAGCGCAAAACAATAATATAATCAACGGCTTATTATTATTTTAATTTGAGATTGCTTCGCTCCCTAACGGTCGCTCGCAATGACAGGGAAAATTCGTCATTTGTCATTCTTAATTCATTCTTCCATTTTCGGCCTATCTAATTTCGCGGCTTCAATTTTAGATTCGCCGCCGGCGATTTTTAAAATATCTTTGTCTATTTTTTTAAATTCGCTGTAAGCGTTATTGTAATGGTTCACGGCCGTTGACATGCTGAACCCCAATTTTTTCATAAAGTCATCATAGCTTAAAATATGCCTGCCCAGCATTTCAACATGCTTTTTTATTTCTTTGGCGCTCTCTTCTATCTGCAAAGCGCGCAAACCCTGCAAAACTGTCTGCAAATAAGCCAAAAAAGAAGTCGGCGAAACGATGATGACATGCTTTTCTTTGAAAGCGTATTCAATCAAATCACGCGTATTAACTTTGATCGCGCCAACCTGGTTAACCAACAAGTCATAATAAATCCCCTCGGCGGGAATAAACATAAAGGCAAAATCCAATGTGTTTTCGTTCGGCCGGATGTATTTGGCGGTTTCATCTATTCTATTTTTCAAATCGGCTTTAAATTGTTTTTCCAGTTCTTCTTTCTGTCTTTCATCTTTTTCCTGTAAAATCCGGTTATAATTTTCAAGCGAAAATTTGGAATCAATCGGAATTATTTTATCTTTGATAAAAACCACCGCGTCAACGATATCGCCATTTTTAAATTCATATTGCATCTGATAATTCTTGGGCGGCAAAACATTTTTCAAGACATTTTCCAAAAAATACTCGCCCAGTACCCCGCGATGCTTGGGATTTTTCAAAACATCTTCCAGACCCTGCAATTGGTCGGCCACGTTCATTACCTGCTTGTTCGTTTCGTCCAGTTTCGTCAGTCTTTCGGTGACATCGCGGACGATTTTCGCGCTTTGGGCGAACTGCTGCTGGAACATTTTTGCCGAATCACCCATCTTGGTATCTACTTGCGAACCGAAATTCTGCAGGGTTTGGCGCATTTCCTTCAGCTGGTCCTGTATCATTAAAATCGCCTGATTATCTTGCGGTTTTTCTCCCGATTTTTTCCGCATCAAAACATAAACCAGTATCACAACCGCGATGGCCATTACTCCAAGTAAAAATAAAAGAAATCCTTGATTCATTAAACTGATTTTAACATGTATTTTTAATATTTCATAATTTAGGTTAAAATGAAATAAATACATGTTAGTTGAATCACAAAGACCATTTTATTGGATTTCTGGAATACTTATCATGTCCCTGGTGGGCATTGTTATTTATTCACAATATCAAAAAATCGCTGACAAAAATTCAATTACTATATTTACGGCGACGAGACAAATTAAAATTCAGGTTGAATTTGCCAAAACCGCCCAAGAATTAGAAACCGGATTGATGAACCGAGATTCGCTTGAAGTTAATTCCGGAATGTTTTTTATTTTTTCCGATGAAAAAGCGCGAAGTTTCTGGATGAAAGACACGCTTATCCCTCTTGATATGATTTTCATTTCCAAAAACGGACGCGTTAACGAAATGACAACCCAAGAGCCCTGTCCGGAAACCGGGACTTGCCAAGTTTATGAATCAAAATCGCCGGCACAATATGTTTTGGAAATCAATGCCGGCCAAGCCGAAAAATGGAACATGGCCATCGGCGACATTGTCGAAATCCCTAATTTCTAGAAATTATTTTATCAAGTAAGTCAGGGTTACGCTGATTTTTATTTCCTGGCTGCCGGGTTCTATCTGTGGAGCGGGGCTTGCCGCGCCTCCGCCTCTGCCGTCCATCACAGATTCGTAATACATTGGCGGTTCTCCCATGGAATCTTCATAAAAACTGACTACCCGGCCCAACCTTAACCCCGCAAGTTTGCTGGTAGTTGAGGCCTTTTCTTTCGCCTGTTTTACCGCGTCTTCACGCGCTTTGTTTTTCATTTCTTCCGGTTTATCAACAAAAAGCGAAACAGAATTTACTTCATTGGCGCCACTGGAAACCGAGCCGTCCAAAACCTTGCCTACTTTGGTTAAGTCCCTAACTGTAATCGTAACCATTTGATTGATGATATAGCCCGCCAGCGTTGACTTGCCTTTGGTATAATCGTATTTCGGAGACAAATTGTAATTGCTGGTTTTGATATCCTCGTCTTTTATTCCCTGGTCTTTCAAGAACTTGATTACAGCGTTCATTTTTGACGTATTCTCATTCTGGACGGAAATAGAATCTTTGCCTTCGGTGACCAAGCCGACTTCAACTTTGGCGGTGTCCGGAATGGCTTTTACTGTGCCTTCACCGGTAAAACTTACCGTTTGAGGAACACTATTGGTCCCGCCATTGCGAAAATCATTAATAGCGCCAACAAGTTGGTTAAAGCCGGCGAAGACCAGAAATAACACTAAAATAACAAAACCCGTGCAAACAAGTTTTTGTTCGCAGCACGAAAGTTTATTGTAATCAAACATAATTTTATTAAAAAATAATTTTAATACTTACCATTATAACACATGACTACTTGAGCGGTAGTGGACAATCGCTTTCCTGCGATAGTTTTTCTAATCCCTGTTCGCCTATCAATTTTTTCCCGTCCTGGAAAATCCATGTTGGGTAACCCTCAATTTCTTTATCCAAACATAATTGCGGATTGTCAGGGCACTCAACATAGGGAACGTACTTAAATGAGCCCTCAAATGCCGCTTTTTCACTTTGGCAATGCGCGCACCAAGCCGCTCCGTACATAGTTATTTTTTTTGACAACAAACATTTGGCGAAATCATCATACTTGCCGCTAGCTGGAATTGAAGGTTTATTATAAAAATAAAAACCGGCAACAATAATTGCTAAAATTACTGCGCCGATTATAATTTTTGTTTTCTTATTCATCGCAACAATCCACTAGCTTGTTTAATATATCATTAAGCGTCCATGGTTGTTCGCTCGCGGCGACTTTTTTCAGACCGGATATGTCAATAAGTTTAAGTCGCAATGCCCAAAATAAAGAATAAACCTCGCCGGCTTTCTTATATATTTCCTTGGCTTCATCTTTTTTGCCGTCTGAAGACAACTTTGTGCCAACTTCCACTAAACGCATGGTTGTCCCCAAAAGATGCTTGGAAATGCACCACGTCTCGCCTTCGTGCTTACTAATCAATCTGGCCAGAAGAATCTTGCGAATTTCTCTTACTTCCAAAAGCAAGTTCAAATATTCTTCTTTTCCGGTTTTGGCGTTTGTGAAAAAAAAGTGTTCTTCAAGGGAGATAAGATTCATAATGGCGATGCTTAAGTCCTCTTCGGTTGAAAGATCGACTTCACCGGATTTTTTCATTTGTTCTATTTTTTTCAGCAAATCCGTTATTTTGTTTTGTTCAATATCCATAATATTTTATATTATAACATAAAAATTATAACGCCTAAAATAATCATCGCTATACCGCTCCAAAATTTAATCCTGATATTTTTATTTTCTCTCCATACTCTTAATTTTCCAAGCAATATTTCATTGCTGGCGATAAATAATGTAATAACGAGAGGAAGAACAAAAACCATATTATAAAACAGCAAATACGCCACGCCCTTTAAATATGTAGTGCTATCGTGCAAGAAACCCAAAATCATAAGATAAGGACCGCCAGTACAGGGAAATTCGTAAAGACCGATCAAAATACCGAGAAAAAATACCGCGGGGATAGAGCCCTTTTGAATCAGCGGCGCCATTTTTTGATGCGCCTTTGCCGGAATTTTTAATTTTATTGGAAATTTGGGAAAAAACTCATTTATTATATTTATTATTCCAAATAAAATCATGACTGATGCGCCAACCCTTGCCATAAAATGAGGCGTATTAAAAGAATAAAGCGCCTTCATTAACCCGAGGCCGATCAAAATATATGTCAAAGATATCCCCGCAATATAAAAGCCGCCGATTTTAAGTATTTTGGAA
>JAZDFM010000014.1:0-24780 GCA_043807825.1 bacterium
GCCAACATTCTGCTCCCAAGCTGAATTAATACAAAAGGACATCTAAATTAAGGTAAAATAATTAAGCCTCCTAATTATTAACCGAAATCAAGATGTCCTACAAACATATTAGCTCATCCCAAAGGAATGAGCTATCCGCCCTGCTAAGGGCGGGCCTCAGCCAGAAAAAAGCAGCGGAGCTGCTTGGCAAAACGGCGTCAGCCGTTTGCCAGGAATTAAAAAGAAACCCGGCCGCAACCAAAATGGGCTATGATGCCGGTCTGGCCAAAGCTAACACTAAGCGAAGAAGAATCACGGCTAATCAACGATTTAGAAAGATAGAAAATAACCAATGGTTAAAAAAATATATTGTCAGAAAAACCAAGAAGTATTGGTCGCCGGAACAAATCAGCGGACGATTAAAAAGAAACTGGCCAAATGATAGAAGCCGGCGGATCGGCAAGGACAGCATTTACAAATTCATCTACGCTAAAAGGAAGGATATAGTTAAGTATTTGAGATGTCAAAAGGGTAAATACCGGCGGCGCTATGGCACCAGAATACGCGTAAAACAACGGGAAGAGCTGAAAAAGAAGAGAATCGGCCAACGGCCTGAAGTAGTGGAAAAGCGAGAGCGGATCGGCGACTGGGAAGGAGATACGATTGTCGGCAAAGAACGGACTAAACAAATTCTGACGCATGTTGAACGCAAGAGCGGCTTGCTGCTCGCCGACAAACTGGAACACTCCACGGCCGAAGAAACCAAAAACAAAACCATTGAGCGATTTGCTAAAGTGCCTAAAAATAAAAAACATACCGCCACCTACGATAATGGCACGACCTTTTCCGAATACGAGAGGACTGAGAAAAAAACCGGAATAGAAATATTCTTTGCCAATGCCTATCATTCCTGGGAACGAGGCGTAAATGAAAATGCTAACGGCTTACTCCGGCAGTTCTTTCCTAAAAAATCAGCCTTTGCTATGATCACTCAAGAGGCGATTGATGAGGCCTGCGGCCTCATCAATAACCGCCCCAGAAAACGGCATGGTTATTTAACCCCTAATGAAGTGTTTTTTTGCCAAAATAATTAAGCTTTGGAATAGAATTTAACTGGGGATTGGCTTTTTTATGACTAAAATTAGGTAAAATTAAAGGAAAAATTATAGACTTTTTAAAGATGATAAGAATATATGCGATAATCCTTCTTTGTTTATTGATAATTGTTCGTGAGATTGCTTCGTCGCCTGATTACAGGCTCCTCGCAATGACAGGTGGGATGCGCTTTGATTTTTTTTCACGCCATTCGGCAATTTTTTTATGGTTGCCTGACAAGAGGACTTTGGGAACGCGATATTTTTTGCCGCTAATTGTAAAAATTTCCGGACGGGTATATTGGGGATGTTCTAAAATGCCCGGAACGGCGTGTGATTCATGTTTAGCGCTGTCGCTATTGCCTAAGGCGCCGGGCAGTAGGCGAGTGATGGAGTCAATAATCGCCATGGCGCCGATTTCGCCGCCGGTTAAGACAAAGTCGCCGATAGAAATTTCTTCATCAATAAATTTAGTAATTCTTTCATCAACGCCTTCATAGCGGCCGCAGATTAAAATGATGTTGTTTAACTTAGAGTATGATTTTGCCAGTTTCTGATTCCAGGTTTTGCCTTTGGCCGAGAGGAGAATGGTTTTAGATTTTAAATCCCCCCTACCCCCTTTGTTAAAGGGGGCTATATCATGTAAAGCTTTATAGAGCGGTTCAATTTTCATAACCATGCCGGCGCCGCCGCCGAACGGAGTATCATCCACGGTTTTATGCTTATCCGTCGTCCAGTCGCGCAAATTATGGATTTTTATGTTGATTAATTTATTTTTTTGCGCGCGCTTAAGGATGCTCTCGTTGAAATAAGAGTTGAAGATGCGCGGGAAGATTGTGATTATATGGAAAGTCATATAATATTATTATAACAAAAAACCACAATAGTGTGTGGCTTTTTGTCTATCTGATTGTTTTGATGTTAGATTTTTAAATCATCAACAGATGAAGTGTCAATACCGGCGTTTTCATTTTCAGTTCTGGCCGGTCGTCTAGAACCTTCCGGTTCATAGATTTTTAAATTAACACGAGCATTGTTTTTAGCGCCAACGATCTTTAATAAAGTTCGGATGGCTTGAGCGGTCTGACCTTTTCGGCCAATGATGTATCCCATGTCGGCCGGGTCGGTCTTAAGAGTTAGCAAAACTCCCATTTCGTCTACTGTTCTTTCCACTGATATTGCATCAGGGTTAGAGACAACTGACTTGGCGATGAACTCCAAGAATGCTTGATCGGTTGGTTGAGCAGCCATAGTTTTCTTTTTCTTACAAAGCTGACTATAAGGGTTTTCCCTCGAAATATTTTCAGTCAGAATTGAAAGATCTCTTAATAATTAGACCCATTATTATATAAAAATATTGGGATTATGTTATTTTAACATAAATTATATATTTGTCAATTTAGGCGGCCGGTTGTTCGGTTTTTGGCTCTTCGGCCGGAGTCGGTACGGTTTTAGCCGGAGCCGAGGTTTTTTTCGGCAATCTGCTCTTTGAAGCTTTTATTTTTTTGCCTTCAATAATTTTTTTCTCAATCAATAGATTATTTACCGTGTCTGACATACCCGCGCCTTTAGAAATCCAATATTTGGTTTTTTCGGCGTCAATTTTTAAATCTTTAGTGTGAGGATTGTAAGAACCTAAAATTTCCAAAGAATCACCATAAACATCTTTATGCTTTTCCGATATGATGACGCGATACAATGGTTTATTCTTTTTTCCCACTCTTGATAATCTGATAGTTAACATGTTTTTTATTGCTTATTAATTAATTTTTAACAATGACGGTTATTGATGGATATTAGCCCAGCAATGATTTTTTGTCAATGGGAGCGGGTAACGGGAATCGAACCCGTATTTCTACCTTGGCAAGGTAATATAATAACCATTATACGATACCCGCCTACGCTTCGCTCAAGAGGGCAAGCCCGCTTAGCAAAACTATAAGCAAAACATAAATTGTAAATTAACCCTGGTGCCCGGGGCGGGAATCGAACCCGCACGAAGTTGCCTTCGAGAGATTTTAAGTCTCTTGCGTATACCAGTTTCGCCACCCGGGCTGGCAGTGGAGATGAGGGGAGTTGAACCCCTGTGTAATAAATTTCTTAAAACATATTTACAGATTAGACCGGTTTGTTTTTTTTTCGCCGGCGCGGTTAAAATCGGACGAAAATCCGCGCAAACCAGCTTTAATTTTTTAAAATAACCGCCTAAAGCGGGCGATTATCCGATCCTAAAATATGACACCCGTATCCGGCGCATAGGAGGCGGCCGGGCGGATGGTTGCGGCTATTAAGCGGCAACGGTCGCAAAAACCGGCATTTTCCAAGAAAACGCCATTTTGCTCAATAAGTTTTTGGCACTTATTATGTTTGCCGGCTCGGATTTAAGCGGCGGCCGGCGCGCGCTTCTGAATGCTTTTAAGAAAATTTTATTATCGATGCCTGGCATCCCCGAAATAATTATTTTCTAAAACTCCGTTTTGTTAAAGTTCTAACTTGCCTGTCCAGCTCCCGTTTCTTTATAACTTCCCGCTTATCGTACTTTTTTCTGCCTTTGCCGACTCCGAATTCCAATTTTATAAAACTACGCTTAGTATATATTTTAACAGGGATCAATGTCAACCCCTGTTCGTCCTTTTTGCCTATCAAATAAGAGATTTCCTTTTTCTTAAGCAACAGTTTGCGCGGCCTTGCCGGCTCGTAATTTAAAATTTTTCCGGCTTGCTTGTACTGCGGAATATGCGAATTTATCAGGTACGCTTCAGGCAAATTTTTTCCCGCGCGCCTTTTGAAAACAACATAGCTTCCTTTGAGACTCACATGCCCGGTTTTAACAGACTTGACTTCATGCCCGAAAAGCTCCAAGCCGGCTTCATAAGTCTCTTGGATGTCATAATCAAAATTAGCGCGTTTATTGATTGCCAATACAGGCATATTATTTTTTCGCTATATTCCACTCCGTTAATTTCTCCATAACTTTTTTGCCTGCCAAATTATTTTCCACATAATCATGGTAGGCCTGGCTTTTAATCCTGTCTTCAATCTTTTTGTCGCCGCTGTATTTTTTCAAAATATCATCAATGGCTTTATGGACTTCTTCATGCGAAACTGAAATTTTTTCCAAAACGCTTATCTCCCTGATAATCAAAGACACTTTGACTCTTTTAACCGCGTCGGGCATCAGTTCAAGAGCGATTTGATCGCGCGTTTTTTTAAGATGGGACAAATAATCGTCAAATTTTCCGCCTTGCTGTTTAATATTATATTCCAGCTCGCTCATCATAACTTCAACTTCATGCTTTATGAGAGCTTCCGGAATATCTCCGAATTTTGTCCGGCTGATTATTTTATCCAGCATGGCGGACTGACTTTTTTTGTCTTCTTCATTTTCTTTTTCAGCCAATAAACTTTTATTGATATTGCTTTTTAATTCTTCAGGATTTTTCAAGCCGAAACTTTTAACAAAATCTTCATTGATTTCCGGCAGAATTCTATTGTATATTTCCTTCACTTCCACTTTAAATTCGGCCATTTTGCCGGCCAGAATTTTATTATGATAATCCGCCGGATAAGGCAAGCTGAATTCCAGCGCGCTGTTTTTTTTCGCGCCGATTATTTTCTTGTCAAAACCCGGAATCACATAATTTTTTCCAATAATCAGGCCGGCGCCTTTGCCCTGGCCTCCTTCAACCGGAACTTTGTCAATGAATATTCCGATATCCGCGATTACCCTGTCACCATTTTTAATTTCTGTTTCAGATATAACTTCGCTGGCGCGCATCTCGCGCAATTCCAAAATCAATTTTTCAACTTCTTCCTCTTTAACTTCGGCCGCGGCTCGCTCTATGCCAAGATTTTTATACTCTCCGATTTTTATTTCCGGCAACATGGTAACAACAAGCTTGTATTCCATTGGATTGTCCGGCGCCAATTTTACTATATTCGCTTGTGGCTGGCCGACTACCTGCCCGCTTATATTTTCTTTAACAACTTTGTCAATCGTTTTATCAATGGCGATGCGCGCGGCCTCTTCCAAAATCGTCATTTCTCCGATTTTGTTTTTCAATATTTCATAAGGCGCTTTGCCCGGGCGAAACCCTTCAATTTTAACTTCTTCCGACACTTTTTCCGCTCCGCGCGAAATATACGGCTTAAATTCTTCAGCGGACAATTCAACGGTCAATTCAATTTGCGATTTTCCCAAATCTTTTTTTGTTATGTTCATATAATTATATATTTATTTTTCCTATACTTTTCAAAATCACCCGGGGATTGGGGGTTTGAGTTGGCGCCAATGCTTACAGCAGGAAGAAAAATCAGCGTGATAGCCAATTGAAAACCCCCAAAACTTTTTGCTTACTTTTTAGTTATAAAGCGCATAGATTGTAGTATATGAAACAAATTAGTTTATCAGTAAAAGTTTTTCAAAGTAACACAACTAATATTATTTTACCAGAGATTGCTTCGTCGCTTCGCTTCTCGCAATGACAATTATATCAGCAACCCCACTATCAGCAACGCCACGATATTCAATATTTTTATCATCGGGTTGATCGCCGGACCGGCAGTGTCTTTATACGGATCGCCGACAGTATCGCCCGTAACAGCGGCTTTATGCGCGTCCGAACCCTTGCCGCCAAAATTTCCATCTTCAATATATTTTTTCGCGTTATCCCACGCTCCTCCTCCGGAAGTCATGGAAATGGCCATAAAAATTCCCGTGATAATTGAACCGACCAGCAAGCCTCCCAAAGCTTCAATGCCCAAAATGAAACCAACTAAAATCGGAGCCGCGACAGGAATCAAAGCCGGAACGATCATCTCGCCGATAGCCGCTTTGGTTACAATATCAACTGTTCGGCCATAATCCGGCTTTTCGGTTCCAGCCATAATTCCCGGCTTTTCCCTGAATTGGCTTCTCACTTCCTCAACCACCGAACCGGCGGCGCGGCCGACAGCTTGCATGGCCAAAGCTCCGAAATAATACGGCAATAATCCGCCCAAAAACAATCCGGCCAAGACTTTCGGATCATTGATAAAAAATTTATAAGAATCCGGAATGCTGTGAGTGTAATCCGCGAACAGCGCCAAAGCGGCCAAAGCGGCCGAACCGATGGCGTAGCCTTTGGTAACAGCTTTTGTGGTATTGCCCACAGCGTCCAAAGGATCGGTCACGGCGCGGACATCATCGCCCATTTCCGCCATCTCAGCGATGCCGCCGGCGTTGTCGGTAATCGGGCCGTAAGAATCAATGGCAACGATTATGCCGGCCATTGAAAGCATGGCCATGGCCGCGATTGCCACTCCGTAAAGCCCGGCCAAACTGTAAGCGCTCAATATCGCGGCGACAATAGCTATCATTGGCAAGACGGTTGATTTCATGGAAACCGCCAAACCCGCGATAACATTCGTGCCATGGCCGGTTTTTGAAGCTTCGGCGATTGATTTAACCGGCGCGTAGCTTTTTGAAGTATAATATTCAGTAATCACAACCAATGCCGCGGTTACAGCCAAACCGACAAGCGAAGATAAATACAAACTCATAACGCTGTGGATTCCATTAGACGCCATCAGCCAATTCGTTATCGGATAAAAAGCTATGCCCGCCAAAACTCCGGCCGCGATCAATCCTTTATACAGCGCTCCCATAATATTTTTGCTCTTTCCCAATTTTATGAAAAAACTTCCAATGATTGAAGCGATAATTGAAACCGCTCCCATGGCCAAAGGATAAAACACCGCGTTGTCAAAATTAACGAACATCAAAGAGCCGAGAATCATGGCCGCGATGCAAGTTACGGCGTAAGTTTCAAACAAATCAGCGGCCATGCCGGCGCAGTCGCCGACATTATCGCCGACATTATCGGCTATAACCGCGGGGTTGCGAGGATCGTCTTCCGGAATTCCGGCTTCAACCTTACCCACCAAGTCAGCGCCCACATCCGCGGCTTTTGTAAAAATTCCTCCTCCCAAGCGGGCGAAGATTGAAATTAAAGATCCTCCGAAACCCAAACCGATTAACGCGCGCGCGTCGCCAGTGGCGAAATAAAAACCGGCCACCCCCAAAAGAGCCAAACCCACGACTAACATTCCGGTTACGGTTCCTCCGCGGACAGCCACATTCAAAGCTTCAGCCAGCCCTTTTCTGGCCGCTTCAGCGGTTCTCACATTCGCCCTCACTGAAATATTCATTCCTATATAGCCTGTCAAAGCCGACAAAAAAGCTCCGAGCAAAAACGCCAAAGCCATTGTCCAGCCCAATTTGGGAATAAAGCCCAAGATCAGAAAAATAACCGCGGCGACAATGGCGATTGTCTTGTACTGGCGGTTCAAATAAGCTTTGGCTCCCTGTTGGATGGCGCCGGCGATAAATTTCATTTTTTCATCGCCTTCGGGCAATCGCAATACAAGCTTGATCAAAATCGCTCCGTAAATCACCGCGAGCGCCGCTCCTCCGAAAATTAACATTGTGATTGGTGTCATAAAATTAGTTTTATAATTTTAAATATTATAATTTTTATTCAACTTCCGGTTTGTTTTCTTCTTCAATTTTTTCCGCCTCGGCTTTTTCTCCCACAATGTCCAATTTATATCCCGTCAGCCTTGCCGCCAGCCGGACATTCTGGCCTTCGCGGCCGATGGCCAAAGACAGCTGGTCTTCGGCTACTTTCACAACGGCCTTCTTCTCATTGCCGTCAATTTTAACGGTTAAAATTTTCGCCGGAGCCAAAGCATGGCCGATGAATTTAACCAAATCCTCGTCATATTCAATAATATCTATTTTTTCCCCGCCCAATTCGCCGATAATGGTCTGTATTCTTGAACCGCGCTGGCCAACGCAAGATCCGATCGGATCAACATTTTCTCCGGACGCGGAAACAGCGACTTTGGAACGGCTTCCGGCTTCGCGCGCCACCGCTTTTATTTCAACAAGGCCGTTGGAAATTTCCGGTATTTCCAAATAAAAAACTTTTTTCAAAATTTCGTCCGAAGTGCGTGATAAAATTATTTCCGGCCCTTTCGGGGTAATTTCAACTTGTTTGACATAAACTTTCAAGCGATCTCCGGGCTTGTATTTCTCGCCCATAACCTGCTCTTCAAACGGCAGAATGCCGACAGCTTTATCCAAATCAATCAAAACAATTCTTCCTTCCCGCCTTTGCACGACTCCGGCAACCACTTCATGCTCTTTGTCTTTGAATTCGCTGAAAATCATTTCTCTTTCAGCTTCTCTCAATTTTTGGATAATCACTTGTTTGGCTGTTTGCGCGGCCATGCGTCCGTATTCGGTCGTGGCTTCCAATTTTGTTTTTATCACATCTCCGATTTTAGCCGATTTTTTTATCAACACCGCGTCTTTAATCTGCAATTCGGTTTTAGGATTGAATCTCCTTACTTCTTCTTCCGGCCCGCTTTCATCTTCAGCCTTCGATATTTCGGTTTTTTCCTCTTCATCGCCTTCAATTTCCTCGGGCATGTCTTCCACCACGGTTTTGACATCATAAACTTTTGACTTGCCGGTTTCCGGGTCAAATTCAACTTTTATGTTTTGATTTTTTTCTCCGAAATCCTTTCGGTAAGCCGCGGCCAATGCCGATTCTATGGTTTCAACCACAGCTTCGTAGCTTAAATTTTTTTCTTCGCAAATCTGCTTCATCGCGCTTGTTATGTCTGACATATTATTATAAAAATAATTAGTTAAATAAAAAGGCTAGTTTGAATTTAATCAACTAGCCTTAATACAAGCATAATAACACGCTCGCGAATCGTTGTCAATTTATTTTTTGCTTTTCCAATATTCTTCGGCTTCGTCTTCCATTTTTTTCAACCGCGTGTAATAATCGCCGAATTCTTTCAAGTGCGCCAAAGCGATCTTTCCGGTAATCGCCGCGTCATCATCGGTAACGTTAGTTTCCGCGTCAACAAGGCCGTGCTCCAATTCAACATGCAAACCCTGCCTGAACTGCTCAAGATCCGTTTTATTCCAATCAATCTTCAAATCATCTCCGATTTTTTTAGCCTCTTCGGTTGTAAAAATTTTTTTGTTTGGCATAAAATTATTATTTTATTATTATTTAATTTTTCCGGCTAACTGTCCGCAAGCGGCTTTAATATCCCTGCCGAAACGGCAGCGTTCGGTCACATCTATTTTTTGTTCTCTTAATGTTTTTTTGAAATCAAAAATTTTTTTTGATTCCGGAGGAGCGAAATCATCATCAACGGCATTATGCGAGATCAAATTAACGAAATAAAGCGGCGGATCAATTTTTTTCAACAGCGCGGCCAATTCCAGCGCGTGTTCTCGCGAATCATTAAATCCGCGGATCATCAAATATTCAATCATCACCCGGCGCCCCGCGGCGGCAAGATAATAATTTATGTCTTTAATAAGATTTTTTATCGGATTGGCGTTGTTATACGGGATAATTTTAGACCGCAGTCCGTCATCGGGCGCGTGCAGAGACAAAGCCAGATTAAGCTGAAGATCTTCTCCGGCCAATTTCCTGATTCCACCGGCTATGCCCACGGTTGATATGGAAATATGGCGCGCGCCGATGTTCAAACCTTCGGCCGAATTTAAAATTTTAATCGCCCGCATAACATTTTCATAATTTAAAAACGGCTCTCCCATTCCCATAAAAACCAACCCGTTCACACGCTTTTTTTCTTTTTTCAACAATCTGGCGAACAACAAAACTTGCTCAACGATTTCAGACACTGTCAAATTTCTCTTAAAGCCGGCTTTTCCGGTGGCGCAAAACAAACAGCCGACAGGGCATCCGGCCTGCGATGAAACGCAGACGGTATTTCTTCCGTCCGCGTGCCGCATAAGCGCTGTTTCAATTTTCAAACCGTCATCCAAAACGATCAAAGCCTTGGCGGAATTATCTTCGCGGCTCTTGAAAATTTCCGACTTGATTTCCAAAGGCATTTCATTGTTCAATTTATCGCGCAAAGCAACCGGAAAATTAGTCGCCTGATCCCAGCCGCTTATTAAATCAAAAAAAATGGCATGTTTGGCTTGCTTAAGCCTGAATCGCGATTCTTGGCTCAAAATATTTTCCAATTTTTCCAAATTCATAATTGTTTTTTTAACAATTTAGCGAAAAAAGCAAAAACCAAAATCAAAAAAGTGACCCAAAACAAGCCGAACGCGAATCCGGCCGCGACATCGCTGAACCAATGTGCTTTTAAATAAATCCTTGAAAAACCTACAAGCGCAATCAGAAAAATATTGCCTGAAATAAACAAAATTTTCAATAATTTATTTTTTATTTTTCCAGTGAACAAAAAAATCGCCAAAACGAAAAATATTAAAGCGATTGTCGCATGCTGGCTCGGAAAACTGAATCCGATTTCATTTACCAATCCTCCGATCGGCCTCAAACGGCCGACAACGGTTTTCATAATCAGGCACAAAATCAACCCCCCGAAGACACTGCATGAAATCAAAGCGGCTTGGCATTTATTTTTTTTCATGAAAAAATAAACGGCCGCGATCATGGCTATGGCGCATAAGCTTTCCGGACTTAAAATATTCGTAATGACAATCATTAGCTTGTTAAGCCAGCCGCGCCACATCAGATGCGTATTTTCGGAAATCCAAAAATCAAATCTATAAACCGATCCTCTGATCATTTTGAAAAAAACATAAATTGAAACCATGTTCAAAGTCAAATACCAGCGATGCTTTTTCACGAAAATTTGTTTTCTTTTGTTAAGCGCCCTATAGACAAAAAATATGAAAATAATCAGCGCGAAAGCGGTTAAAACAATCCTGCCGAAATATCTGACCGCTCCTTCAAAGCCTTGTCCCGCGATATACCCTATAAACACGGAAAAAACAGACCAGCCCGCTCCTCCGACAATTGAATAAAAAAGAAATTTTAAAAATTTTATTCTGCAAATGCCGGCCAAAAAAGCCGCGAGCGCTCTTGTGAAAGGATTAAATCGGCCGATAATCAAAGCTTTTCCCGTATGTTCGGACGCCAAATCTTTGGTCGCTTTGTATTTTTCTTCGTTCAAGTAAAAATATTTTCCGTATCGGATAACAAAATCATATCCGAATTTGCGGCCTATGTAATATGCCAGCAAATCGCCGGCAATGACTCCGATTACGACAACTGATATAACCGCTTCCAGTCTCAATATTCCCAATTTGGCCAAAAATCCCGACAAAATGATAACCGTATGCCCGGGAACGAATGTGCCTAAAATCGGCAAAGTTTCCGCTATGGCGAAAATGAATATTATGGCATACCACCAATTATAATGCATTGGCAAATTCAATAAAAAATCATTTATATTCGGCATAATAAATATAATATAACACTTAAATCAATAAATGAAAATAAAGCGGCTATTTTTAAATTTTTCCTCAGAGCCTGTTTAATAAGCCGCTTTCGCAACGAGACTTTTAAATTTTTCCCAAATCCAAATAATCATCAAATTTTATTTCTTTAACGAAATCGGGCATATGGCTTACCATAATAATAGCGCCTTCATATTCGTTAATCGCCTTGGCAATCACGGGCAAGTGGCGGAAATTGATATGATTCGTCGGTTCGTCCAAAATCAAAAGCCCAGGTTTTATAAGCGCGAGGCGCGCGAAAGACAATAATCCTTTCTGCCCTTCGGATAAATCGCCGACTTTATGGCCCATCAAATCTCCGCCGATTAAAAAACCGGCCACGATTGAACGCATAGACTGCGTATCCGATCCATCGGGCAAAGCGCTTGACAGCGAATCAAAAACAGTTTGATTGAAATCAAGTCCTGCGAAATCTTGGCTGTAATAACCGACGCGGACTCCTTGCAAAATCACGGCGCGCTGATTTTTTCCCGAAACCAGCGACCGCAGAAGAGTGCTTTTGCCGGCTCCGTTCGGTCCGGAAACCAAAAGGCGCGTTTGCTTGCGGATAATTTTATCAACTTCTTTTATAATCGGCTCATGATTATGGATAATTTTTACGGCGCTGATTTTAACAATCTCGCCGGCGATATTTTGCGCCGGAATGGTGAATTGCCTGATGGTTTTATCTTCCTGCCTCACATCAACCATTTCTTCTTCAAGATCGGCTGTTTCATTTTTGAGTTTCTTGGCCAATTTGCGCATCTTGCCGCCCTTATTGGCAAAAAAATTCACTTTTTCTTTTCTGTCAATGATTTGTTTTTTGAGCTGGGCGTTTTTTCTCTGCTCGCGCTCCACCCGTTTGCCGATTTCTTCAACAACCGAATAATAATCGCCGACATAAGTTTCAATTTTATGCGTGAAAATATCAAGATAAACAACGCCTTCGGTAAAACAGTTCAAAAAATCCGCGTCATGGGAAATAACTATCACGGTCTTGCCGTACATAACTAAAAATTCAATCAAATGGTCAATGCCTTCCTTGTCAAGATTATTGGTCGGCTCGTCCAGCAGAAGAATATCCGGATCTTGAATCAAAGCGAAAGCCAAAAGAAGTCTGGCCTGCTGTCCGCCCGAAAGATCGCCCACCGGCCTTTCAACCGGTACATCCAAATTTACCGCTTTCATAACTTTGGAAACCTTGCTTGCCAAACCGGCCGGCGGCAATTCAAAGGCTTTGGCAAAATATTTTTCTATCGGCAATTTCATATCTTCATGCGCCATAACTTGGCGAGCCGTTGCCACAGTGGCGCTGTTGGCAACGGATACGCGGCCGGATTTTGGCTTTAATTCTCCAGTAATCATGGCGAATAAAGAGCTTTTGCCCGCGCCGTTTTGCCCCATTAAAGTTATTTTTGCGTTTCGGCGAACGCTGAAACACGCTCCATCCAGAATGGGCTTGTTGTGCTGATATTCAAAATCCACTTCGTCAAATCGCAAAATAACTTCTTCCGCCATATTAAAAATAAAAAAAGGCGCAAATTACGCCATTAAATCCACTATAACATACTATTTAGAAAAAATACAGGGCTTGCCATAATATGAAAAAATTTTTATAATTGCATAATGCAAACCCCCATCAGAAAACCCGGCAAATATACTCATCTGAAACCTGACCAATATATAACCGAGAGCAAATACAACGAGCTCAAAAATAAATTGGACAGGCTTAAGTTTAATCGTCCGCGCGCGGCTGAAGAAGTTAAAAAATACGCTTCGGACGGCGACTTTTCGGAAAACGCGGCATATCAAATCGCCAAAGGAAGATTAAGAGGAATAAACAGAAGAATTTCAGAAATAGAAGACCATTTGAAAAACGCCATTATAATCAAACCGCCCGAACACGCGGAAAAAATCCAAATAGGCTGCTCCGCGACAATTGAAACCCACGGCCGAGAAAAAACTTATTTAATATTGGGCTCGTCCGAAACCGATCCGCAACGCGGCATTATTTCGCGCAACTCTCCGATCGGCTCGGCCTTAATCGGAAAAAAAATCGGCGATCGGATAAAAATAAAATCGGACAACAGAGAAATTGAATACAAGATTATAAAAATAACTCCCTGAATATTAGTTTTATGTTTAAAAAATTTATTCCAATTCTTCTTTTATTATTGCTTGCCCCTGTTTTTGTATCAGCCCAAGATGACGGGAATAGTCCATCCGGCGATCAAACCTTCAAAGCGAAAGTAATAAAAATTTTGGAAGAAAAAACAATTGAGAGAGAAGGAGGATCAAAGGCGTTGCAACAAAATTTGCTTTTGAGGGGGCTGGAAAAAGAATGGAAAAACAAAGAGATTAAATTTGAGGGCGTCTCTGATATTGATGTAGCCAGCGCCAATACTTATAGAGTCGGAGATACTGTCTTGGTTAACGAGGCAAAAAATGTCGACGGAAGCGTTGTTTATTATGTGGTAGATTTTGTCCGAACCGGGCATCTGTTTTTATTGGCTTTATTTTTTTCGCTGGTTATTATAATTATTGGGAGGAAAAAAGGCTTTAAGTCTTTAATAAGCTTAGCAATAAGCTTTTTCATAATTATAAAATTTATTGTTCCTAAAATTATTGACGGCGGAAATCCTTTGGTTATTGGCGTGTTGGGGGCATTGATGATTTTAGCGATTATTATTTATTTAACCGAGGGTTGGAGTAGAAAATCGCATATTGCTGTAGTTAGCGTATTTTTTTCTTTAATCGCCACTTTTATTTTGTCTTGGATCTTTACTCACTTAACCAGATTGACCGGTTTGGCTCAAGAGGAGGCGACTTTTTTAATCGGTGCCAATAACGGCGCGATTGATTTTATAGGACTGCTTCTTACTGGAATTTTAATCGGTACGGTAGGCGTATTGGACGATGTAATTGTTGGGCAAGTGGAATCAGTCAGGCAGATCAAGATAGCCAATCCGAATCTAACCAATATGCAAGTTTATAAATCAGCTTACGAGGTTGGCAATACTCATTTGGGAGCAATCGTTAATACTTTATTTTTAACTTATGCCGGAGCAAGCTTGCCATTATTGTTGCTTTTTTATTTAAACCCGACGGGAACGGTTTCGTTTACGCAGGTTATAAATAACGAGATGATAGCCACCGAGATAGTCCGGACTTTCGTGGGCGGAATCGGGGTCGCCCTCTCAATGCCTATTTCTACATACTTAGCTTCTTGTTGGCTAAATATCAAAAAAGAGACTAAATAGCCCCTTTTTGCCAGCTGTTTGCCCCTGTGGCGGGCAGTTCAATCTGAGCAAGAGATTCGCACCAATTCGTAAACAAGAAACGACTGTGAACAAAATTTGCGAACCTAACGCAACATGCCTGCCGGCAGGCATGTTTGTTTAACTTTTCAAAAGTTAAGCAAATGCCGATTACATTTTTCGGCTGTCATACGCCCAATGCAAAATCGCTTGACGTTGAACCGGACGACATGATTTATTGCCGACTTCACAGTGTTTTTTGAGTTGAGCAATATGCCGTGCAATAGCTCTCCACCGCTTAATCTGCCGTTCGTCTTCAACAGGAAGCCGTCTGCCCATATAATATCGGCAATACCACTGAAACCAGCCGCGAGGATCGTGCCCTTCATTGATCCAGCCTTTCTCAATCCAGACTTTGAGCGGCTGGCTGGCATGCTTATGGAAAAAGTTGAGTGTGTCGTCGTGATGTTCGGGCGAAAGTTTGGCGCGCGTAAACCAATCCTTAGGAAATTCCTTTTTGCAGTCGGTCATGTACTTGCCGCCAAAAACGCCAAGCGCAAGCATTTGCTTAGGTGTAAGTTCCGGCTTAAAGTCCGGATGAAAATTCCGTCCTACCGGTTCGGTAAGCTGGTATTTGTAACCCTTTTGGAATTTATCATTTACTTTGACGGTCTTTTTCATAGATTTCATTATTAACTGTTATTCAATCTCAATCATTACTTCGTTTCTATTCAGCCACGGGGCGGTAAATGGCGCATTGTATCCGGCGTATTCAGGTAGTCCTTTCGGTTTAATAGAATCTCGTTCCAAGAGTTTAGACAATTCTTGTTTTTTACCGGCGACACATTGGGCGTTTCTAAACCACGAAAACCTAAGTACCGCTACTTTTCTTGCCTTTTGCGGGACAATCTTCACTTCAGAATTATTTGGCTTCGGAAACGTCTCAAGCGTATATTCAAATGGCATAACAAATGAAATAATTCTTTTTTTATTATCCCCGGTTTCAACTACCGGCGCAGTCATAGACAAGACATCGCTTTCTTTTTCCACCACAGGCGCGGTCATTGCCATCTTTTCGGACTCCGCTTCTGTTACCGGCGCAGTCATGGCAATACCGGTTTGTTTCGTATTATTGCCGAAAATATAATCAGCCAGAATACGAAAGCCCTGACTCATTGCTTCATCATAAGTACCGGATACTTCCACTTGAGCGGTGATATATGGTTTATACGAACGTATTTCATACCCTTCACTCTTCTCTACGACAGTATATTCAGGTGTTTTTACCGAGCGATTTACAAAATAACTGATCGCCGTCCACACGAGAAGTATGGCGACGATGACCAAAGGTATTATGTACATGATTTTTTTCATATCATTTTTTAATTAATTAAATATGAATTTATTATACCATCTATTTACCTCCTCGCCCGTCCGTAGCTTTACGCGAAGGAGGGTCAATAAATTTTAATGAAATGGAATTGACGCGCCATCTATCTCATCATCAAAGCTCGGCCAACCACAAGCGCTTTCAAATTTGTCTTTGGAATTATAAAGCGGAGCATTGCGCTGCCGACAAACATACACGCCAAAAGCAGTATTGTTCACATACTCACCAACAAACGGCGCCTCCGTGCCCTTGTCAATTATCACCCGCTTTTCTTCGGGAGTTAGTTTGTTTAATTGCATAATTAGATTTTTATTTCATTCTCCAAATCATCAATAGTTTTTTTGAATTTTCCATCAAAAAGCTTTTCAACATCTGATTTGCTCCCAACCAATCTTTCAAAAATTGGATTGGCAAAAATCTCATCGACTGAAAATTCTTTCTTTTCAAGCTTGTTAGCCACAAATATATCCTTTATTCTCCGTAATGTTTTGATTTGATTATCAGTGAAATTATATGTGCTTATATAATTATTGAATCCCTGTTCAACTCTCTTTTTAACATCCGGTATCTCTTTAATGCCAAACGCGTGCAAAAAGAAATCCCACAGTGTTCCTTGCGGATATTCATATATTTTTTGCAATTGCCCTTCGTCAAGATAAATTTCTGGATTTTTTATCAAATCCTTTATGGTTTCAAGATCATCTTCCGTGGGTTCATATTCTGGATTTTTCTTAACTTTTTCCTTGATCTTAATGATTTCCGCTTTTTTTGTGCCATCAATTTCTTCCTCAAAAATTTTCCGTGCCTCATCAATGGGAATGTTATCAATAACATTGATTTTATCGCCATGAATCAAGACCCTTTGAATCAAATTTTCAGGATCAGGATTTTCTATTATTCCTTTTCCAGTATCCCAATGCTTTCCAGAACCTTCTCCTTGACTCGTCGTTCCGCCCGGCAATAAAACTATTTTTTTATTTTCCTTCAATGTGCCTTTTCCATTATCCTCCATCCGTTTGCATAATCCTACAAAATCAAGTACCTTGAAGCTAAATTTTCCAGTTTTGGGGTCAAGCCGAGTTCCGCGCCCTAACATTTGAATATATTTCCCGACTGATTTTGTGAGAGCAGAAAAGGCAATGTAGCGAACGCATGGGATATCAACGCCAGTGCTCATAATATCCACTGAAACCGCAATAAATGGCTTTTTATTTGGTTTTTTGAACCATGTTTTCAGCACATGATTCATATCGTTATTCTCGGAAATAATCGATTCAGCGTAGCGCGTGCCTGATTTTTCAGTTTCCTGATCAAAAATTTTATTCAAAGCGCTTGCCAACATTTGGCAATGTGTCTGACTTACTCCGAAAAGAATTACTTTCTCTCCATAAACAGTATGCTTCTTAATTTCCTCAGCGACTCTCTGAATTTGCTCCTTGGCCAAATATTTTCGATTCAATTGCTCCAGTTTTATTTTCTTTGGACTGCTAAGCATAATCTTTTTCTGTTCGTCCGGATCAAAAACTGAATCAAACTCAACGCCTTTTTCCTCTGCTAATTTGGTCAAATATGTTTTAACCTCCACCACTTCATATGGTGCCAAAAATCCCTCATCAATTGCGCGATCCATGCCAAATTGATAATCAGGCTGTCCGCTTTCACATCCAAAAAGTTTATATGTATCAATAATCGCGATGTCATCTTCAGATATATTTTTCCCTTCTTTGGCAATTGCAGTTCGCGGCGTTGCAGTAAGACCCACGCGCGGACAAAGGAAATGATCAAATATCAATTTACGACTTATATTGATTGATCTGTGGCACTCGTCCACAATGAGCAGATCATAAAATGTATTCGGAATATCTTTGTAAATATTTTCCAAAGTATCAATCACAACAACATGAATATTGGCGTGCTTTTGTTGTCTGAAATTTGAAGTTTTAAGGCGAGTAGAAGTATAATCCCTTCCAATCAAGCTGAAACCGTCATCAAGCGCCTGTTGAGCAAGCATAACCCTATCAACAACAAACAGAATCTTTTTAGCAATACCAGCGTCCAGCAATGCTTTTGACAGAGCAACCGTTGTTCTGGTTTTGCCCAATCCGGTTGCCATATGCACCAGCATTTTTTGTTTGCCTTGTTTATAGTTTTCAATAATTGTTTCTATGCAATCACGCTGATAATATCTTTCTTTACCGACTGTTTTATCCATTCCGCCGGCGATAGATGCGTCTATTTCAATTTTCTTTTCCAAATTCTTTTTTCGTTCTTGCTCGATCTTTAATTTCATTTCCTCCAAAGACATAAATCCATCCACGCGACGAAATTCTCCGGCGTCAAATCCCTTCCATGTTGTATCATAAAATAAGATTCTCTCCGGTGAACAAGCATACAAAAAACGCGGTTTCAAAACTTGCGAATACAGAGCTCTTAATTTAACCAAGCCTCTTTTTTCATCTTCCAATTTATTTTCAAATACCGCAATAATATCACCGCTCAAATCAGTCAGAACAATATCCGGCTTTACGCTTTTTTTGCCTTCAAATTCTTTCTGTTGTTCCGGTGAAAGCTGATATTCTTGTTGATACAACAAAGTGTCTCCGCTTTTCCAGCCGAACTCTTCCAGCTCTTTGATGATTTTTAGATCTGTTGATGTCGCTTCGTTAATTTTCATATCTGTATATTTTATCTACATATGTTTAAAAATTTATATGCAGATAAAACCCTTTAAATTAGGCAATATTTTCAATATCTGCATATATTACCTATATATATTATTTTTATTTTATCCTCCAAAAAGAGGCATTTTCTCCTTTTGAAATTTTTGGATTGCCGACAAATTCTATTTTTCCATCTTTTTTTAATTCATTTAAGTATTTGGTAATTGTTGGTTTTGGGGTATCTTTTAAAACCTCAACAAATTCTTTCATGTATCCTCTCTTATAATTTTTTAAATGTTCAATAATCAACATTTTCTTTACCTCTCTATCCAGTCCCTTTCGTCTTGTATATTCTCCTTTTTTATTTGTATAATCGTAATATTTTTTTGATAACACATATTTTCCATAGCCGACTCTTTCAACCAGCTCGAGATCCAAAAGGTTGCCGGCAATTTGGCTTGCTTTAATTTTTTTGTTTTCCTTGATAGCATTTAAAATTATTAATTCTTGATCATTCAATACTTTTTGTTTTTCATTGGCAACGCGAAAAACATATTTGGCAAATTCCATGTCTTTTATCATCCCGTCAAGATTCAGCGCTACACGATTTTCATCAGAAAACGAATAATCCGGAGGATTTTTTCCTAAAGAAAGTTGCTTCTGATACATTAAATTAACACCATTTCCAAAATGTTCAACAAAATCACATTTGTATAAAGTATCGGCAATTAATTTATTTCTCGGTTTCGATTCATTGATAATATTATCAATATTCACTCCATCGGGAAAACCGCCGGGACTTTTGATATTAATACTGTTTGGAGTTTGAATGACAAAAATTGTTTCATTGACAGAATAATCGCGATGCAATATTGCATTGTTTATAGCCTCTCTAATTGTTTCTTCATCGAAAGTTTTTTTGTCCATCAACAACATGCCTTGCGGTATATGAATTATATTGTTACGCGAATTTATTTTCTGCCAAATTTTATCATAAAAAAGCAAGTATCCTTCGGAATATATTTCCGAATCCTGATTGCGGATTTCAGCACTTGATATTTTATATCCAAATCGAACTTCCACATAGGGCAATAATCTTTTTAAAGAATCGCCCTTTGCCAGTAAAACCAAGGCTGCCACAGTTATATTTTCTCCCTGCGTCAATCTTAAATCTATAAGCAATTGTTTATCGCTCAACTTATCAATGTTCATATCCGATCTGCCGGACTGTTTGATTAACTTTCTTAATTCGTTTATAGCTTCTGACGACAGGTCTTCCCACTTAGCGTCTTTGATAATTTGTGATGAATAATCAGACACGGCTTCATTGATAATTTTTTTAATATGTTCGGGCGTCATTGATTCCAAACTATCCTTAACGCGCATTAAATATTGTCCTTTGAATTGAAGCGGTTCCCCAATAGGTCTGGACGGCACATCAATAATCAACGCTCGCTTTCCGTCCTCAAAATATTCTTCTACCGATACTCTGCGTTTCCAAAAATTAAAAATGTCTTTTTCCAGCTTGTCAGCGTCTAAAAAGGATTTTGTACCGATTAATTTTCTGGGTATTTTGTCACTCACGCCTAAAATCAATTTTCCGCCTCTTTCATTTGCCAGAGCGACACAATAACCGCAAACAGAATGTCTTCCATTATCAAAATTATAGGATTCTTCAGCTCTTTTAAATTCAATATGCTCGCTTTCGCTGTCGGCATTCAATAAATTTGCAAATTCTTCTTTGGTCATATTTTTATTTTAATTTATTCTCCCCAAACCTCCTCCAAAGTTTTATTTAATCTTTCTTCGGCCTGTTTTTTAAGCTCGCGAACTTTTTCAAGTGCTTCCATTTCTTTGTCCAATTGCGCGACAATTTGTTTTTGAATTTCAAGAGAAGGGATTGGATATTTAAAACTAAGCATAAATTCTTCTGGCACTCTTTTGTGTCCTGATGCTCCCGTCATTTTTTCCTTTGCGCAATTCCTAAAATACTTAGTTCTTATTAAATAATAAATATATTTAGATAGGGCAATATTCTTCTTAACCCTAATAACATGAAACTCGGTTGATCCGAAACCAATTCCATTTTCTAAATTTTCAGCAAGTGCGGATTTGCCATTTTCCATGCAGGGCGTGATTTTTGCAAAAATCACATCATTGTTTCTAAAATATGTATATCCCTTCTTAACCCCTCGTAATTCTCTTTTAATATTATTAATAATTTTTCCTAATTCTTCACTAACATCCTCCATTGGCACGAAAGATACCAAATCATTGTCCTTCAAATTTTCAATATCTTTCTTTGGATTTAATTCCGCAAATTCATTTATGTACTTTAAATCAAAATTTTCAAAAATATCAAAATCAATTACAATATTTTTTTGTAATTTTTCCACCCCCTCAGCAATCCCTTTTTGCCTTTCAATTTTTTCCACAATTTCTTGCTGAATTTCAAGTGGCGGAAGCGGAATTTGTAATCCTAAAATATCATCAACTTTATAATTCTCCCTGCCGGTTGCATCTTCAACTCCTAACTTTTCAAAAGCAGTTCTCAAACTATGAAAAAGATATTTTTGATTGACCTCGTTGGTATTTATTTCAAACGGAATAAATGTGCCGGTTGAAACATATTCCTGATCACAAATAGCAAATGAACCGTTTTGCGTGTGCAATAATCCTACAACCAAATCGCCTTTTTTGAGCAAAATCCTTTTCTTTACTTTCAGCCCTTCTCCCTTGGATTCATTACTGACTG
Source organism: bacterium (assembly GCA_043807825.1). Lineage (GTDB taxonomy): Bacteria > Patescibacteriota > Patescibacteriia > Patescibacteriales > GWC2-42-12 > JACPHD01. The sequence continues at coordinate 21,484 of JAZDFM010000014.1, forward strand.
AAATTTCATTAGTTTTAGTTTTTATTGTCGGCTCAAGATAAACCTTTTCATCGTCAATTGTAAATTTTCTTTCCTCCAATAAGTTTATCAGCAATTCGCTCAGCGGTACCTTGGGATACTTTTGCGCTTCCTTAAAAATTTCTTCCAACTCCTGCATTTTTTTATCTTTCTTCTCTGCCTTGCTCAAATACTCTCTCGCAATATCCATTTCCAGCGCGCTTTCCGAATTGAAAGATGCCAAAATTTGCAAATCTGTTTTTGAATCAGCATTTAATAACTCTTGATAGCGCGCATCAATATTCGCACCATTTTTAATTTTTATCCCTTTAAAAGCAGACTGCCATTTTTTTATCTGATCATCGCTTAAAATACTCTTGTAATTCTGTAAATTAAAAGAATATGAATGCGCTTTTTCAATACGCTTGGCGATTTCATTTTGAATATTATTTTCTACAACATTATCAAATTGCCAGATTTTTTCCTTGTATTCTTTTTCAGTGATTTTCCCTTTTTTTAATTGACCGTCCGATTTTTCAATCTCTTTTTCCCTCTTCTCATTGAATTTTATTTTCTGTTGCTCCGTAGTTTCAGCAATAATCCTCTCTTTTAGGCGCGGATCAATCTGCTTGATCCAATCCGCCGGAACAATGAAACTATTTTTTGTTTTAGGCGGTATTTTCCCATGCTTTGCATATTTGGTAAATAATTCCAGAGCTTCCGGAATCTGACAGCCGGGAATTTCTTTTCTATTAACGCCCATCGAATAGCCATCATTAGTTATTTTATAAAACCATACATTTTTAGTCGGCTCGCCTTTTTCAAAATACAATATGGATGTTTTCGCGCCTTACCGGATATTCCGATTCGATAAAAAGTGTTAGCCACATTGTTCGACGGCATTTCAGTTTCAATGTGTTTTAAATATTTTTCCAGATATTGCTTGATTTCTTTGTGAGATTTATCGCATGGCCACTTGTTATCTTTGCCTACTTTTTCCATCACATATTGAAAAGCATCAAACAAGAAACCACCCGTACCACAAGCAGGATCAAGAATAGTATCTCTAAAATCCGGATTAACCATCACAACCATCATTTGGCGAATATGATCAGGCGTTCTATAAAGTCCGACATCTTTTGTTCCTCCCTGCTCAGATAATGCTGATTCAATGGCATCGCCCAACAGATCGGTTTTCAAAAGACGCTCTTCATCAATATCGCTAACCAATCCCAATACTTCATTAAGATTTCCGTTTTTTACATTATTAGAAAAACTAGAATTTGAAAAAACCTCCTCGATTAAAACTAATTGATCTTGAACTTTTTGCGGAAGATTTTTATTTTTATAAACACTCCTGGCTTTTCCAAGAATACTTCCATAAAAAGGAAAAACTTTTTTATTTAAAGCAATCAGGGCTTGATCGCCATTTAGAGGTATTAGATCTGAAAATACCAACGAATCATCGTTCTTTCCGAATAATTCCCTAAGCGGTTTAAATTCGCTGTCTCTTTTTACTTTCACCTCAAAAATACGTAGTAGCAACAACTCAATAATATATTCAACGCGCTGAACAGGCGTGCCAGCAGGGCGCAACTTATTATGTAGCGCTTTCAAAATAGAATTTGTTTTATTGTCCGCGTAATGGACTGTTGATCGTGCCATATTTTATTTACTATTATATTCTAATTTTAATTACACCTCTCAAAAGCCACCGAATGTTTTTCTTGCGAAGCGTTCATAAGATTGTTGAATATCGTCATAAAAATCTCTTATTTTCCATAAATAAAATCCTCGCCGATTTTCCAAACGCCTTTTTCCAAAAATGCTTCAATGGTTTGACGAGACGCTTTGTTGATTAGATTTGAATGCGACAATCTGTTCTTCTTGGCATATTCAGAAAGAGTGATAATTTTTTTACCTTCCAAATAGGCCAGCCTCTTATGATAACTATTTGTGAGCGCCTTTCCAACTATCTCTTCCATAACATCAGTCGCGCCATTCAAATCAAAATCTCGAAAAGCCGTATAATATTTTTGCCGATCAATAAATTTGATATTTATCGGAACAAAACCTTCTCGCAAAAGTAAATAGTTGTTGATAACGCGTCCGATTCGACCGTTGCCGTCGCAAAAAGGATGGGTGTATTCAAAATTCAAATGCAATCTCGCTATTCGTTTAATGATATTTTCATGACTTGCGGCATTATATTCGGCAAGTGCTTTTTCCAACCTTTCCACTACTTCTTTTGGATTGGGAGCGATATGACTGCCAACGCGCACAAACTCATTCTCCACTCTAAATCTACCGGCAATGTCATCGCGAATATTGGAAATCAACATTTTGTGCAAGGATAAAATGATTGGAAGTGTGAGCTCTTGTTCTTTAGATTTTTTTTCAATATATTCCACCACTCGCGCCAAATTCTTGGCTTCAAAAATTTCTCGCTCACTAATAAACCGATCTAGATCAATCTGCAAAAGTATTTTTTCCGTCTCTTCAAGCGTTAGCGTGCTATTTTCAATAGCGTTGGAATTATAAACTTGCTCGGCTGCTTCGGCTTCACCGATAAGTTTAATAAGCGCATCTTTGTTAATGGATGCTTTGTAATACCTTTCGCGAAGTTCGCTTATTTTATTATAAACATTAAGTATTTTTGCCATAAGTTAATAGCGCTAATTATACTATCATTATACTCTTTTTCACGGTTTTGTCAAGATAATCGTGAAAATGTAGTCAAAATTAGTGCATTTTCACGGTTTTGGATGCAAATCCCCACTAATTTTTCCTGTATTAGTCCACATCATATTGGACTGTTTCGCAGTCCAATATGTGAGTGAACTTATTCAGCGGAGGACTTAGTCTTTACCAAGAAATACAAGGAAATTAGAGAACCAAAAATCAAAACCCAAGATGATTGCCCCTAAAACGCAAAAATCCCGATCCGCCAACTGGCGGACCGAGATTCCTGCAATGATATCCAATCAACCGAACTCGGTTATATTAGATACCGTTTGGGGTGGCTACTGGGAATTGAACCCAGATCATCGGGACCACAACCCGATGTACTAACCGTTGTACTATAGCCACCATGATAAATAAAAATTGCCTTGCGGCAACTTCTATAATATAACATAATTCGCTAAAATGTCAATTTAAAGTCTTGTCTCACGCAAGATGAGCCTAAAGGCCTGACGGGTTTCTCATTCAAAATGAGCCTAAAGGCCTGAATATTGCTAACTTAGCGATATTGGCCTAAGATTAAGGGCGGGTTAGGATAGTTATCTATGACGATAACTA
>JAZDFM010000015.1:0-2899 GCA_043807825.1 bacterium
AAACGGTTTAATTTAATTTCAGCTTGTGTTTGCATAATATCTGTAGAGTTATTTTGGCTTAATTGGCCAAATCTACAAATATTACTAGAATTTAACATATTTTGCACTCCGTGGTGTTAAGTATGACATGGACGAGTGCAAGCCATTGACAAATCGGCGTTTTTATAATAAAATAGCGTATTAAATCAACAAATGTATGGAAAAAAATAAAATATTGAATTTAGCTTTGATTTTGGCGGTTATTTTAATCGCAATCTCCGGTTTTACGCTTTTTCAGCCGACAGCTCATAATGCTTCCGATCGGATGAAGCCGTATTACAGCGGAGACGCTATAAGCTATAACGGCCGGATATTTTTCGCGTCAACAAATATGGGCGGCGTTGAAATTTTTGAGCTGGCAGGAGGAAGAATAGATCTGATAAATAAATTCAATTCATACGATTCAATCCGTTACGGCGATCCGGATTTCAACAGCGCGATATTCAAAATTGAAAATGAAAAACTTTTTATTTATTTAAGCGACGGCAAATATATTTATAAATATAATCTATCTGACGCGAGCAATCCTTTGCTCGTCGGGCAGGTTATGGACAATTCGTGGGATTGGTTCGTTTCTCTCGCGAAGTGCGGAGACAATTTCATAAGTCAAGGGGCTAAAGGATTGAAAATATGGAACAGCGATCTTAATGTGATATATTCAAACGATATGACAAATCCCGAACCCGGAAATATTCAAATGGATGACTCATGCGAATTGGCTTTCAGCATCAACGGCGGCGATATCGGAATATTTGACAGATTCGCCAATCGCGTTTTGCCTCCGATTAAAATAAGCGCGGAAGAAAACCATTTCAGAAAAATTTTATTCAGCTCCAGCGATTCAAGCTTTTACGCGGTTGATGATGTTTCAATTAAGCAATTTAATTACGAAGGAAAAATTTTGAGAAGTTTCAGCCACACCTCCGGCAAAGGATATGATGCGGCCGAATCGCATGACCATAAATATATTTATTTTTCCGACGGAATAGGCGTGGTGAAATTGTCAAAGAAAAATTTCCAGCCTGAAAAATGGGCGTACACCGCCGATTTGGGCGGAAAGAACGGCTGGGCCATGAGGATATTTCCGGTCAAAGGAGACGATGGCGAAAAACTCATAGTATTTAACAACGGCAATATACTCGCGCTTGATGAAAATTTGGAAAAAATAGACAGTTACGCTTCAAATGAACTTGATGATTTGCATACCGGATTGGCGCGGATAGAAGCTAACAAAAAAATGGCTTCAATCGGAACTCCGATCAGGGTAAGCGGACAAGGATTTTTTCCGCACGAGGATGTGAAAATTTCCATAGCTTACAGCTATGTTTATATTTTAGCCGATGATTACGGAAAATTCACGCATATCGTGGAAACTCCGGCCGCGCCGTTCGGGATGCATGAAATTACGGCCGAAGGATTCGCTTCCAAAAGAACGGATTCAATAAATTTCAGCATAATCAGATAATATGAAAATATATTTTATCGGACAAAAAGGCATTCCGGCCGTCTATGGCGGAGTTGAAAAGCATGTTGAAGAACTGGCAACGCGCTTGGCTAAGCGCGGGCACGAAGTTTTTGTTTACACCCGCCCGAATTATGTTGATAAAAATTTTAAAAAATACCGCGGAGTCAATTTAATCAGCTTGCCGACGATAGCCACGAAGCATTTTGACGCTATTAGCCATTCGTTTTTGGCTTGCCTTGATTTGCTCAAACGCGACGCGGACATTGTTCATTTTCATTCTATCGGCCCGTCTTTTTTTATTTGGCTGGCAAAATTATTAAAACCCGGAATGCCGGTAATTTTCACTTTTCACACAAAATGCTATGAGCATAAAAAGTGGGGGGTAGCGGCGAAAATTTGTTTGAGAATCGGCGAAGCCGCGGCTTGCCGTTTCGCTGATAAAACAATCGCGATTTCGCGGACGCTTTCGGAATATGCTCTCGCGAAATATGGCGTTGAAGCCGAATTGATTCCGAACGGAGTGAGCATGCCGAAAACGGCAAAAGCCGAAAAAATAAAAAAATGGGGATTGAAAAAAGGCGATTATATTTTGGCGGTTACCAGATTGATTGGGCATAAAGGCGTGCAATATTTGATCGGGGCTTATAAAAATTTAAAAACCAAAAAGAAATTGGTGATAGTCGGCGACGGCGCTTATACCGACGATTATGTGAGAGAATTGAAATTTCAAGCGAGCGGAAATAAAAATATAATTTTCACCGGCGGCCAAACAGGAACCGAACTGGCCGAATTGTTTTCCAACGCCTATTTATTCGTCCAGCCGTCGGAATCCGAAGGTATGTCAATGGCTTTGCTGGAAGCGATGTCGCGTAAAAAATGCGCGCTCGTGAGCGATATTAAGGAAAACTCGGATGTGGTTGGAAATTGCGGGGTTGTTTTCAAGAATAAAAATATCAAAAGCTTGCAGGCCAAATTATCATATTTGCTGAAACATCCGGCGTTGGTGAAAAAATATGGAGAATCCGCGAGATCAAGAGTAGCCAAAAATTATAATTGGAGTTCGTTAATTCTTTCAAACATAAAAATTTATCGCCGAATTTCGGCAAGCTCAAATAAGCAGGCTAATCATTTCTTCAGATTCAAATTGGCAAGAAAAATACTGGCGATGCTTATGCTATAAAAAAATTTAGACATATTTTTATTTAAGCATTATAATTACAATATGTCTCTTGCATCAAATAATAAAAAAACCAGATATTTCCCGGCGATTATTCTTGTTTTTTTCGCTGTTTTTTGCGTTGCGCATAATGCCAACGCCGCGGAGTCCATCAGCAAAAGATTATCCGGAAAAATATTGATTCAGATTGAAAGCAAAGGCGAAGCCTGGTATGTGAA
>JAZDFM010000016.1:0-7745 GCA_043807825.1 bacterium
AATCTGTCCGACGGCTCGCATAATTTGAAAGTTATAGCAGAAGATTCATCAAACAATGCCGATCAAACTCCGGCCGAATATAGCTGGATTATTGACACCGCGGCTCCGACATCGTCAGTTGCCGAATTGCTCGCCGAATATCCATCAACCGGATTTTCCGTAAGCTGGAGCGGAACAGACGGACAAGCTTCCACCACCAGCGGTTTGGCTGATTTTGACATTCAGTATAAAATTGATTCCGAAGAATGGCAAAACTGGATTATGGCAACAACTTCAACTCAGGCTGTTTTTGATATTCCTGTTGATAACGGCAGTTCTGTTTATTTCCGCTCCCGTTCAAGAGATTCAGCCGGCAATCTGGAAAACTGGCCGGACAATGAAAACGGGGACGCGAGAGCGGCTATCGCGGAATCTGAAGAAATTCCTGAAATTTCTGAAAGCCTTGTTCATCTTTGGCATTTTGACGAATGCGAAGGAGATAGCATAAATGACAGTGTTGGCGATGATAATATGCCGCAGAATTTTATCAGGATAGTCGGAAAATGGCAATGCGCCATCAGGCAATCTTGGCAGGCGCAGTATGATATGGAAAAAACTTTCAGCGCGCCTTTGCCTGCCGGAGAATTAACTTTTTCTTTTTATTGGCGAAACAGCGATTGGCCGAACGAAGGCAGAAATCATATTTATTTTAAAGACGCCGCCGGCCAAGTTGTTGCCGGCATCCAGCCTTCCATACAAACCAGGCATCTATATTTCAACTCTTCCGCCACCACATCCATTCCCGCGATGCCAAATGACGGCTATTGGCATATGATAACCGCGGCTTACAGTTTAAACGGTTTGGCGCTTTATGTTGACGGGTCGCAAGAAGCGTTTTTCTCCGGAGATTACGCTGTCGCCGGCCAAATCGCGAGCATGGAAATGAAAGGCGAAAATTTCCCGGTTGATATTGATGAAATGGCAGTATGGGCAAGAGCGTTGAGCGCGGATGAAATAGCCGATATCTATAATTCAAATTCGCCGATTGAGCCGTATAATCCTCCCGTCCAGCCTGGCGCGGCTCAAATAATCCATCGTTGGAATTTTGACGAAGGAATTGGAAATTCCGCGTCTGACAATATCGGCGGAACAATTTTGAATCATAACGCATCGTGGGTCGCCGGTAAATTCGGAAGCGGAATAGAACATACATACAGCAGTTACGGCGTTGACAATGTTATCAGCCAAAGCATATCTCCTGAAATCACAAGCAGAGATTTGTCAATTGATTTTTGGTGGAAAAATATTTCTTTTCCAAACGACGGCATGGAAAGAGTCATCTTGAAAAATAATGCCGGAGAAAATATTTTCGGCATTAGAATTTCAGATGCGTATTACCCCAGCACCACAGGACGCTATTATTTGAACGGCGAGGCATATATGACCGGAGATATTGCTCAGGTGGACGGAGATTGGCATCATGTCGCCATGGTTTATGATTCGTATAATTTTTATATGCGTATTTATATTGACGGAGAGGAAAAAATAAAACTTTCTCATATTTGGCTTGATTCGCCGATTCAGGAGATATCTATTTATGCTGAAAGTTTTCCTTGCCATATAGACGAATTGGAAATTTGGCAAGGCGCTTTGACGGCCGAGCAGGTTTTGGATATTTATCAAAAATAATATGATTTTATATATCAATACAAGCGGGAATAATCTGATGGAAATCGCGGTTAAAAGCCGAAACAAGACGATTGCCGCGAAAAAAATCAAATCGCATCGTTCGCAGGCTGAAAAATTGCTGCCAGCCGTGGAAAAATTGCTAAAGGCCAATAAGTTAAAATTAAAAAATTTGTCGGAAATAGAAGTTGAAAACAGGGGAGGGTCGTTCACTTCTTTAAGAATCGGAGTTATAACCGCCAATGCTTTGGCGTACGCTCTTGGAATTCCGATTGTTGGAAGCGGCGGAAAGGGCAAGAAAATAGTGGAGCCCATATATGACAGAGAGCCTGAAATAACGAAAAAGAAGAGTGGATAAACATGTTGATAAGTCCGTAAGAAAATTATATAAATTTTAATAAAAATTATCCGTTTTAAAAAAGCGGATATTTTTTTGTTGTTTTTAATTTAATATTGGCTTTAATATTGGTGTGGAATTATTATTGACAAATGTCAATTTGTGGTATATAATAATAGTATTATGGTGAATGGTGGGGAATTGTGGCGAAGTTGATAAATTATTTATTTATGCTCATATATGTTCATAGGCGAATACAGCCATAATTTAGATGATAAAGGCAGAGTGGCGATACCTGCCAAATTCCGCGCGATGATGAAAGGCGGAGCGGTTGTTACAAGGGGATTGGATGACTGCCTTTTTTTGTATACTAAAAAAGAATGGGTGGAACTTGCCGGCAAATTGGCGAAACTCCCTATGAATAAAGCCAATACCAGAGCTTTTTCAAGATTGATGCTGGCCGGAGCCATGGATGTTGATTTTGACGGCCAGGGCAGAATAATGCTTCCGGAGTATTTAAGGAAATTCGCGGGATTGAAAAAGAATATCACGATCGCCGGTTTGTATAACAGGCTTGAAATATGGGATGAGGCGATATGGGGCAAATATAAAAAAGGAACCGAGAAAAAAAGTGCGGATATAGCCGAAGCGCTTGAAGCTCTCGGATAAAAAATAAAAATATGACAAAATCAATTTTTTGCCGAAATTCAAAAAATAAAGCCCAAAGCGTAAGGGTGAGGGTTATAAAAGCCCCGCTTGTTGACAGCGCGATATTGAAACAAATATTGTCGCAAAGGCAAAGGGCTTTGGTTTTATAAATTCTATCATGATATACAAACATACTTCGGCGATGCTTGAGGAAGTTATGGGAATTTTAAACCCTAAGCCCGGTCAAAAATTCATAGACTGCACTTTGGGTGGCGGCGGATACAGCCGGGCGATTTTAGAGAAAGCGGGAGAAAGCGGAAAAGTTTTAGCCGTTGATTTGGACGAATTGGCGATAGAAAACGCGAAATTAAAATTAAAAACAGAAATTAAAAATAAAAAATTGATCCTTGAACTTGGTAATTTCAAAAATTTGCGGGCTATCGCCGGAAAACATTTCGCGGATAGCGATAAATTTGACGGCATAGTTTTTGATCTTGGGCTGTCATCGGCCCAGCTGGCGGACAGAAACAGGGGATTTTCTTTCAATTTGGCGGATTCTCCGCTGAAAATGAATTTCGGAGGTCAAATAAGCCGGACGGCTGAAGATATTGTAAATAACTGCAGCGCTGAAGATTTGGCTGAAATATTCAGAAATTACGGAGAAGAAAAATTCGCCGGCAGAATATCGTCGGCCATAGAAATAGAGAGAAAAATCGGCAGAATTATTTCTGCTGAAAAGCTTGCCGAAATTATCGTCAATGCGGTTCCGAAACGATTTTGTCCATCTAAAATACATCCGGCCACTAAAGTTTTTCAAGCGTTAAGAATCGCCGTTAACCAAGAATTGGAAAATTTGCGGGAAGCTCTTCCTCAAGCGGTTGATTTGCTTAAAGCGGGCGGAAAATTGGCAATTGTTTCTTATCATAGCCTGGAAGACAGAATCGTCAAGAGGTATTTTAAAAAAGAGTCAAAAGATTGCCTTTGTCCTCCTGAGTCGCCGATATGCGCGTGCGGCCATAAAGCTTGTTTAAAAATATTAACTCATCATATTTTAAGGCCGACAGGGGAGGAGGTCTTAAAAAATCCGAGAGCCAGAAGCGCCAAGCTGAGGGCGGCGGAAAAAATTTAAAGCAATTATGGAAAAAACAAAAAAAATGATATTTAATCTGAAGAATTTCAATAAAGCGCTATTCGCGATTTTAATTATTTTATCGGTTTATTACATAGCCGGAGTCAATGATTTATCCATAAAAGGATTCGCTTTGAGCGAGCTGAAGCATGAAAAAAATAAACTCGCCGAAGCCAACAACAAGCTTGAAATTAACGCTTTGTCTTTAAGCTCTTACGCCAGCGTAAAAGAAAAAACAAAAAATTTAAAAATGGTGGCCGCCGGAGAAATAAGCTATTTGACGGCCGGATCGGAAATAGTGGCCAAGAAATAATTTCAATATGCTGTTTTGGAAAAAAACACAAAATAACAATAATAAAATAAATAATAGTCGCATTAGTTTGATAACAGCGATTATTTTTTTATTGGCCGGAGCCATTATTTATAAGCTTATTGATTTGCAGATTTTAAATTATGATTTATATTGCGGTTTGGCGTCCGGCCAGCACCAGGTTTATAACATGCTTAATCCGATTCGCGGAAAAATTTTTATTCAAAATGACATCAAAGGCTCGGATAATCAGCTTTATCCCATGGCGACAAATAAAAATTTCGCTTTGCTTTTCGCCGTCCCCAAAGACATAAAAGATATTAAAGAAGCTGAAGCCATAAGCCAGAAGCTTTATGAAATTTTTAAAAAAGAAAAAGTTGAAAAAGAAGTTGACGAGGCTTTTAAAAAAGAAGACGAGAATAATTTGAATGCTCAGCTTAAAGCGGCAGGCGACGCGCGAGATGAAATAATAGCGAGCCATAAAGCGCTTTTGGCGGACAAAATGTTCCAAGACGCGAGGCTTGCGAGGCGAGAAGCTGAAATAAATTTAAAAAAACAAAAAATTATCCGCGATTATCTTAAAAAACTTGATAAGCCAGGAGATGTTTATGAGCCTCTTGAGCAGAAAGTTGACGATGATACTTTGAAGAAATTTTATTTGGCGGCTGGAAATTACGAAAACGGTGTGAAAATTGAAGATTTGGAAATTGAAGGCAATTTAATGCTTATTTTAAACCATGGAGATGAAAAAGAATTCAAAATAAGCGGCATCGGTTTTTCCGAAAGCCAATTTCGCTTTTATCCCGAAGCCAATATCGGTTCAAACATATTGGGATTTGTCGGCTATGTCGGCGATAAACAGCAAGGAAGATACGGGCTTGAAGGATTTTTTGACCAAGAATTGGCGGGATTGCCGGGATCAATAAAAATAGAAAGGGACGCTAGAGGCTATCCGATAATTATCAACGACCGCGAATACAACAATGCCGATGACGGAAGCGATTTGATTTTAACAATCAACAGATCAATTCAGCTTACGGCTTGCCAGAAATTGAATGAGGCCGTAAGCCGGCACGGGGCTGACGGCGGAAGCGTGATTATTCTTGATCCGGCAAGCGGAGCTGTTTTGGCCATGTGCTCAAATCCGGATTATGACGGGAATAATTACAGGGACGTGAAAGATATAAAAGATTTTACCAATCAAGCGGTTTTTTCCCAGTATGAGCCGGGGTCTATTTTTAAAGTGATTACCATGGCGATGGCGCTTGACCAGGGGAAAGCAACTCCTCAGACAACATACGAAGATACCGGGCAAGTTGTTATAGCTAAATATAAAATAGAAAATTCAGATCATAAGGCTAATGGAATACAAACTATGACTCAGATTTTGGAAAAATCTTTGAACACTGGCGCGATTTTCGCCATGAGATCAATAGGGCCTGATTTATTTTCGGAATATGTGAAAAAATTCGGTTTTGGAGAAAAGACAGGAATTGAACTTGAAGGAGAAAATAAAGGCGATATAAAAAATTTAACAAAAAAACCCGTAGGCGAACTTTACGCCGCAACCGCTTCATTCGGGCAGGGAATAGCCGTCACTCCGATTCAAATGGTGTCGGCGTTTTTGGCTTTAGCCAATAACGGAGTGATGATGAAGCCATATATTGTCAAAGAAATAATAAGGCCGGACGGATCAAAAATTGAAACAAAGCCTGAAACAATCGGCAGAGTGATTTCGGAAAAAGCCGCGGCGATTCTCGGAGGAATGATGGTTAATGTGGTGGAAAACGGGCATGGAAAAAAGGCCGGAGTCAAAGGCTATTATGTGGCCGGAAAAACGGGAACTGCCCAAGTTCCGGCAAAAGACGGAGGCTATCAAGCCGGAGCTCATATCGGATCATTCGCCGGTTTCGCTCCCGCGGACAATCCGAAATTCGTTATGCTTGTAAGGATTGACCAACCGAGAGATGTTGAATGGGCTGAAAGTTCTGCCGCGCCCTTGTTTGGCGAATTGGCCGAATATATGCTAAATTATTGGCAGGTGGCCAAGGTAAGAAAATAATTATTTATTATGAAAAAAATATTGCAAAAATTATTGAAAATATCCGCTAAATTGATTTTGAAAAAATATAATCCGGAAGTTATCGGCATTACCGGAAGCGTAGGAAAAACAGGCGCCAGAGAAGCTGTCTATGCCGTGTTATCGTCTAAATTCAAAACGCGCCGAAGCTTGAAGAATTATAACAACGAAATCGGAGTCCCTCTTGCCGTGATAGGCGCTGTTTCTCCGGCCAAATCAATCGCTGGATGGATTAAAATTTTTTTCTCCGCCGGAAAATTATTATTGAAAAAAGATAAAGATTATCCGGAGATATTGATTTTGGAAATGGCCGCTGACAAGCCCGGAGATATGGATTATTTGACGGATATTGTCAAGCCGAATATAGGCGTCATAACTTCAATCGGGCATTCTCATATTGAAAATTTCGGGAGCATTGAAAAAATTAAGAAAGAAAAATTGGTTTTATTCAAAAATATAAAGCATGGCGGGCGGGCGGTTTTAAATATTGACGACAGCCGGCTTAAGCCCGTGGCGGAAAAAAACGGCATCAATATTTCAACATACGGCATAAATAATGAAGCGAAAGTTCGGGGCAAAGAAATAAATTTGATGTTTGACTTTTATGCCGACGGTCAGGATAAATTGGGTATCAATTTCAAGTTGTTCAATAATAATGCTTTTGTTCCGGTATTTTTGCCAAATTCCATCAGCAAAGCCGGAGTGTACGCGGCTTTGGCCGGAGCGTGCGTCGGAATTGCCAAGGGTATGAATTTGGTTGAAATCAGCCAGTCGTTTAAAAAATATTCTCCTCCGAACGGCAGAATGAAATTGCTAAAAGGCGTAAAAAATACTTACATAATTGACGATACATATAATGCTTCTCCGGCGTCTTCAATTTTAGCGCTTGAAACTTTGGCCGGCATGCCAAAAAAAGGTTTGGAAAATAAATACGCTGTTTTCGGCGATATGCTTGAACTCGGAGAATTCAGCCAAGCCAAGCATGAAGAAGTCGGCGTTTTCGCGGCGAAGAATAAAATTGACAAATTGATAGTGGTTGGCGAGAGGTCGCGCGATATCGCCCGCGGAGCTTTGAAATCCGGAATGAAGCAGGATGATATATTTCATTTTGCCGATACTGAATCCGCCGGAAAGTTTGTCCAAGAAAGAATAAAACCTGGCGATATAATTTTAGTCAAAGGATCGCAGGGGGCGCGCATGGAAAGAATTGTAAAAGAAATTATGGCCCAGCCTTTGCTGGCCGAAGAGATGTTGGTCAGGCAGGGGAAAGAATGGGAAAATAAATAAAATGTCATATTGTGTTTATGCGTTTATATGAATTACATAAAGATTTGGCTAAATTCATAAAATTTTCTACTGCGGAACTCGCCCGAGATTACTCGGGCTCAAACAGTCCTCGCACGAAAATTTTACAAATTTAGCCAAATCATAATAAAATTAATTTTTTAAAATATAAATTTATGCGATTAAAAAATAAGGTGGCGATTATTACGGGCGCTGGATCCGGAATCGGCAGGGGATCAGCTTTGGCTTTTGCCAAAGAAGGCGCCAAAGTGGTCGTGGCTGATTGGAGCGA
>JAZDFM010000017.1:0-9291 GCA_043807825.1 bacterium
TCGCTCCCTCAGCCTTTCGGCCATTGGGGAATATTCTTGACTGCAGCCTCCCGTAGGAGTCTGGGCAGTGTCTCAGTCCCAGTGAGGCGGGTCATGCTCTCACACCCGCTACCCGTCATTGCCTTGGTGAGCTTTTACCTCACCAACTAGCTGATAGGCCATAGGCCTTTCCCAAAGCGATAAATCTTTAAGCGAGAATGACTTAAGTCCCCTCGCTGCCATCATGTATTATACCCGCTTTCGCAGGCTTATTCATGACTTCGGGGTAAGTTACCAATGTGTTACGCACCCGTTTGCCGTGGGTCTAAACCCACTCGACTTGCATGCCTTAGACACGTCGCCAGCGTTCATCCTGAGCCAGGATCAAACTCTCAATAAGTTTTTATCCAGGTAGCTCCTGTTTACGCATTTTTTAAAAACGCGCAAAATATATTTGAAGAATTTAGTTCTCCAGATTTAGTTTCGAATTAGCGCCTGTTAATACTAAAATTTGCTTCATAAAAAGCTGCTGCATATTTTATGAAGCGATTTAATTGTTAAAATGCGTTTCTTGCGAAAGAAAAAAACAGGGATATTTGACAAAACAACTATCACTGTTTTTTTCTTCCATGTGTTTTCAAATTGTGCTCCGCCAGCTGGCGGATTATTTATTCAATAGAATATGTTATTTTATGAATAAATTTATCGTATTAGTAATGTTAAACAAAATTTCATCAGATGTCAAGGGCTGTTTTTTTATCAGGCTTATTTCCTGAAAAATTTCGCGGCTTGTTCCGGAGCTATGGAATTTATCACCATGCCCGATCCCAATTCAACGCCGGCCCAGATACTGGCGCGCGGCTGGATTTTCATGCAGAAATGCTGGCTGTTGTTGGAAATTATTTGGTGGAAAAAATAATTAAAAGACAAGTCCAGCGAGTTAAGCTTGATAAGGATTTTTTTCATGGCTTTCGCGAATGACGCGAATTCGCCGCCGTTGAGCTTGGTTATATTATCAAGATGCCGTTTAGTGAAAATCCACGCTTCATAATGGTATTGGCTGGCGTAAGGCGAGAAAGCGGCTATAAATTTATCTTCATATATTTTTCTTGGCGATTTCATTTCTCGCTTGATAATGTCGCAGTAAGCGCAGGTTTTATGCTCGTCTTGATATCGCTTTTCAAGATTGAATTCTTCTTTTATGTCGGGCGGCAAAATGGAAGACGCGAAAATCTGCGAATGGGCATGCACTATTGACGCTCCGGCTTTTGAACCTTGATTTTTAAAGCATAAAATATATTCAATGTTTTTTATTTTGCTTAAAGCTTCGGTGCGTTTAGCGTATATTTTTAACAGCTGTTCAATTTGTTCTTGGCTTAAATCATGGAGTTCTTTTTTATGGTCGGGAGTTTCTATTATCACTTCTTGCCGGCCGTAAGCTTTTTTATTATCCAAGGTCAAGGCCGGAAAAATATTTTTTATGCTTAAAATTTCTCCTTCCGGAGCTTTTATCCTGTCCAAGATATTTTTATGGTTGATTTTATCCGGACAAAACTGGCAATGAGCGGCGCGGGAAATTATGGTTTCTTCTTTGATGTCGCGTGGCCTTTTGGAGCGGCTCGGAGTGATTATGACGCATTTGTTTGACAAGTAGTCTTTTCTGATTTCTGATTTTTGCATAAAATAAATTAGAATAAAATAAATTTTTTAATCGCGCTTTTGTAGACGCGGTAAGGTTTCGGGCCGACGAAAACTCGCCCGTTAATGAAAGCGGACGGCGTGCCGTAGACTCCTGTTTTTTTGATTTCTTTTAATTGTTCTGCAACGGCCGCTTTGGTTTCATCGCTGTCCGCGCGCGCGGTTATTTCGTTTGGGTTGAATCCGAATTTTTCCAGCGCTTGAGCTATGAAGCCATGATCTTGCAAGTTTGTTTTATCGGACGCGAATAAATAGTCGTTCAGCTTCCAAAATTTTTCTTTATCCTGATTATAGGCGCAATAAGCTATGTTTGACAAATAGGAAGTGCCGGCTACGGCCGGATAATGAGCGAAAATCAAATTGGTTTTTTCTTTTTCCGCCAGCTCGCGGATTTCGGCGTAAGCCTTTTTGCTGTATTCGCATTCATAACAGCCTATGAAAACTATCGTGTTTTTTGATTCGGAGATTATGGAAGGAAAATTTAAAAAGTCGGCGTTTTCCGGAATTATTTTTTTTTCATCTTGGTTTGCCGCGCCGCATATTCCCGCGCTGTTAATCGCTGTTATTTTATTATTTTCTCCGCTCGGGTCAAACGCGCAAAACCCCGGCTGATTAAGGCCGTCGCAGCTTCCATACAGATAAAAATTATATCCGCCTTTAACAACCCAGAAAGAGCTGGCGGCGATCAAAATGAAGAATATCCATGAAAGCAATTCAAAATGCTTATGGAATATGCGGGCGGCTATTTCCGAGCGATCCAATAGCTTCATCAGTATTTTGTTTTTCATTTTGGCTTTAAAATCCGCGTCGCACGGCCTGAATGTCATTCTTCTTAAAACGCAGTCCAAGGCTTGTTTTGCCAAAGGCCGGTGCGTGGCGCTGAAAATTCCCAAAATTGAAAAAATGATTAAAGCCAGAAAACAAAACATAAAGTTAAATATTATAATAATATATATTATAGCCGATTTTTAGGCTGATTGACAAATGGTATTATAAAAATTAAGATTATTTTATGATAATTCTCGGAATTGAAACTTCTTGCGATGAAACCGCGGCCGCTGTTGTCCGCTGTTCGGGGGATAAAATTGAAGTGTTATCAAACATTGTGGCGTCGCAGATTGAAATACATAAAAAATACGGCGGCGTTGTTCCCGAAATCGCGGCGCGCGAGCATGTTTTGAATATTTTGCCGGTTATTGGCGAGGCCTTGAGAAAAGCTGGTGTAAATCCCCCCTACCCCCCTTTGTTAAAGGGGGCTGAATTTGTAAATCCCCCCTACCCCCCTTTGTTAAAGGGGGCTGAATTTGTAAATCCCCCCTGCCACCATTTGTTAAAGGGGGTAAATGCGATCGCGGCGACGGTCGGTCCGGGATTGGTAACATCGCTGTTGGCGGGAGTGGAAACCGCCAAAGCGCTGGCGTATGCCTGGCGCGTTCCGGTTGTCGCGGTCAATCATATTGAAGGGCATATATACGCGAATTGGTTGAAGCCAAATGCCAAAAGTAAAATTCAATTCCCAGTTTTAATACTTACTGTTTCCGGCGGGCATACGATGCTGATTTTGATGTCCGGCCATGGAAAATACAAAGTTCTCGGACAGACTCGCGATGACGCGGCCGGAGAAGCGTTTGACAAGGCCGCGAAATTGCTCGGACTCGGGTATCCGGGAGGGCCGGCGATTGCGTCTGAAGCCACAAAGTTTATATCCACTTTTGTAAGCGGAGTAAAATTGCCAAGGCCGATGATAAATTCAGGCGATTTTGATTTTTCTTTTTCCGGATTGAAAACAGCTTTGCTTTACGCGGTTAAAAGCGATAAAAATTGGAAAAAGAGAATTACCGAGTATGCTTATGAATTTCAAGAAGCGGTGGTTGAAACTTTGATCCATAAAACCATCAAGGCGGCTTTAAAATATAACGCTCGAAATATCATGCTTGCCGGAGGCGTGGCCGCGAATTCGGAATTGAGAAATCAGCTTGAATCGGCTGTCGCGCGAAAATTGCCTGGAGCGCGCTTGCATGTTCCCGAATTGGCGTATTGCGCCGATAACGCGGCTATGATTGCGGCGGCCGGATATTTTCATGCCAAAATAAAGGATTTTACGCCATGGAAAAAATTGAAAGCTGACGCGAATTTGGAAAAGATTCAGAGCTGTTGACAGAATGATAATCGCGGCGTATGATGATAATCAATTATGACAAAGCAAGCCGTATTAAAAAATTTGTTGTTAAACTTGTTGCGACCAGCTATATAGGCGGCTTGTTTTTCGTATAAATATAAGTTTTCGCAAGCCGCCAGACAGGCGGCTTTTTAAATTGATCTTTAAAAAAGGGGGTATGTTATGGAAAATTGGCATTTTGTTTCCTATGAAGTAATGGGCGGAACTGCGGTTGCGTCGGCCGCGACAGTAGCCCTAAAAAAGGGAGACCATGAGATCAGAGAGACAAGCATCGGCAACGGCCCGATAGACGCAATTTTTAAATGTATTGACCGGATTGCGGGGCACTCCGGTCAATTTTTGGGAAAAAAAGTAGAGATCCTGAAACAGGGTCTCTTTACTGTTCTGTTGAGCGTAAAGCTCAACAGTGATACATTTCCGGGCAGAGGCACAAGCCCGGATATGTTGGAGGCGAGCGCGCGCGCCTATGTAGACGCGCACAATAGAAACCTGGCGCGGGTTAATCGCGCAAAAGTTGAACAATGCTTTCTTATGCAAGCGGAGAGCATTTAACGCAAATTTTTTTGGGGCATGTTTGCAACATGCCCCTTTATTTTTTTTAAAGGGGCTGTCGCTGAATGCCTAATTTGCGCTATTTTCCTGAATTTCGGTAAATTTTGCATAAAATTTTTTCGCCAATATAATATATTGCCTCAAAAATTTTATGCAAAATTTCCTCAAAATTCAAAAAAATATCATCAAAAGCGCATTCAGCGACAGCCCCTAAAAAATCGCCGCCCCCCTTGCTATGTCGGTTGAATATGTATAAAATATAATAAAGTAAAGAATTTGGATTCCCGCCTGCGCGGGAATGACAAGAAGAAAATGGAATGACAAGAAAAGTCCCCCTTAGCAAGGGGGATAAAGGGGGTTTAAGGATTTGAAGAATTCGGAGAAAACATAAAATCCCCCTGCCCCCTTTGTTAAAGGGGGAAAGATGTTATGGATTCCCGCCTGCGCGGGAATGACAAAAAAATCCCAGCCGATCCCTACGGTCGCGACCGCCCTTTTGTTAAAGTGGCTTAAAAATATGAATTTTAATTTTGATAAAAATAAAAAAATTGTTTTTTCCGGAGTTCAGCCCTCCGGCATTTTGCATATTGGCAATTATTTGGGCGCGCTTGCACAATGGGTTGAAATGCAAAGCGAAAATAATTGCGTTTTTTGCGTGGTGGATTATCATGCCATCACTATCAAGCAAAATCCAAAAGAATTGTCCAGCCACATTTTGGATACGGTAAAAATGTATTTGGCCGCGGGCATTGATCCTGAAAAGTCTGTTATTTTCCAACAGTCGGATATTTCGGCGCACGCCGAATTGGCTTGGATTCTGAATTGCGTCGCCAGAATTTCGGATTTGAACAAAATGACGCAATTCAAAGAAAAGGGGGCGAATAAAGAAACAGTTAGCGTCGGCTTGTATGATTATCCGGTCTTAATGGCCGCGGATATTTTGCTGTATAACACTGACGCTGTGCCGGTCGGAGACGACCAAACTCAGCATGTTGAGTTGGCGAGAACTTTGGCGCAAAGATTTAACCGCGAATACGGGCAGGTTTTTAAAATTCCGGAAGCGATTATAAAAAAACAAGGCGCGCGCATTATGGGGCTTGACGATCCAATGAAAAAAATGAGTAAAAGCGCGAGTTCTCCGGCGAACTATATCGCCTTGACCGACGCGCCTGAAGCCGCGGCGAAAAAAATAATGCGCGCGGTAACGGATTCGGGTTCGGAAATCAAATATGACATTAAGCGCAAACCGGCTATCGCCAATCTGATGATTATTTATTCTCTTTTGTCCGGAATAAGCGTTAATGATCTGGAAAAAAATTATGCGGGCAATGGCCCCGCCTACGCAGAGGCTTCGGCGGGCAAGTATGGCGATTTTAAAAAAGGCCTGGCCGAAGAAGTCAGGAAATTTTTGTCCGATTTTCAAATTAAATACAACGGATTTTCAGACGACGAAGCGAGGCGAATATTAAAAAATGGCGCCGATAAAATCAGGCCGATCGCCGAAGAAACTTTGAAAAATGTTAAAATTAAATTGGGAATTAACTAATTGTCATTGCGAGCTTCTGAAAGAAGCGAAGCAATCTAACGGATAGCGGGTTTAGGCGAAAGATTATTGTTCGTGAGATTGCTTCGTCGTCCCCAGCCAAAATTTGGCGGGGGACTCCTCGCAATGACAAACAAGTATATGGAATTTTAATTCTTTCTGATCAATCCAAGCAGTTCTTTCGTTTTTTCTCTCATCAATTTTTTCGTTTCGGCTTCAAGATTGAGCCTTAGCAAAGGCTCTGTGTTTGATTTTCTCACATTGAACCGCCAGTCCGGATATTCAACGGTAAGCCCGTCAATTTTTAAAATTTTTCCATCGGAATATTTTTTTTCTATTTCTTTTATTTTGGTTTTTTTGTTTTTAACTTGGCTGTTTGTTTCTTCAATCTGAAAATATTTGGAATAATTTTTCATTATTTCGGAAAAGCTTTTTCCGCTTTCCGAAACAATCTGCGTAATTATCGCCGCGGTTATCATGGCGCTGTCGGCGCGGAAATTGTCCCGAAAATAATAATGGCCTGAAAGTTCTCCGCCGAAAATCGCGCCTGTTTTTTTCATCAAATTTTTTATAAAACTGTGCCCGACTCTTGATATCAAAGGCTTGCCTCCGCGGGCTTTGACCAATTCCGGAATGAATTTGCCGCATCGCAAATCATAGATTATTTTCTCGCCGGGATTTTTTAATAAAAAATATTCGGCTAAAACCGCGACAATGACCGAGCCGCTTACGGCGCGGCTTTTTTCATCAACGAAAAACACCCGGTCGGCGTCGCCGTCAAAAGCCATGCCGAAATCGGCTTTAGTTTGTTTGACTTTTTTTCGCAGATCAGCCAGGTTTTTGCTTTCAATCGGGCTTGGCTGATGGTTGGGAAAAGAGCCGTCAAGCTCAAAATACAAAGGGACGATTTCGCAAGGAAGATCGGCGTAAATTCCGGATAAGATTTTTCCGCCCATGCCGTTGCCTGCGTCAACGGCTATTTTTAATTTTTTCATTTTATTCTTATCAATGAATTTTAAAACATTTTTGTTGTAATCCGGCAGAATATTGATTTTTTTTCCGCCTGCCTGTCCGGTAGGCAGGCCAGCCGGCGGATTTGATTTGATGTCTTGTTTTCCGGCTTCATATTTTTCAACAGCTCTCATAAGCCGTTGTATTTCATTTCCGCCAAAAGGAACTGCGCCGGCCTTGGTTAATTTAAAACCGTTCCATTCTTTGGGGTTATGCGACGCGGTTATCATAATAGCGGCTGAATTTAATTTTCCAGACGCGAAATAAGCAACATCTGTCGCCACGAGTCCGATATCAACGGCTTCGCATCCGGCTTGATTGACGCCTTTAATCAAAGCTTTAAGCATGGAATATGACGAAATTCTCATGTCTCGGCCGATGATTATTTTTTTTGATTTTACGATTTTGGAAAAGCAGAATCCAATGGCTTGCGCTGTTTTTTCATCTAATTGATCTGGATAAATTCCACGGATGTCATAAGCTTTAAAGATTCCGGCGTTTATTTTCATATTTGTTTTTTAAGAGGATTTGTGTTAATTATAAGTAAATAATAGCATTTTTTTAAGCAACGCGAAATAATGATGAATAAAGAAAAACAAAACAGAAAAAAATCAATAAGCGAACTGTTGAGCGCGAAAATAGAATCGCGGGAAGATTTGATGGCTGTTAAGCGCAGAATCGCGAAAAAATACGGCCAGCCTATTTTGTCGCATTCGGAAATTTTAAAAGAGTATTTTGAAAAGAGCGGCGGCGGTTCCGATGATTTGAAAAGAATTTTGCGCAAACGCTCGGTGCGAACTTTGTCCGGCATAGCTCCGGTGGCTGTTTTAACTAAGCCGTATCCATGCCCGGGGAAATGCGCTTATTGCCCGACCGAAAAAAATGTGCCGCAAAGCTATTTGTCAAACGAGCCGGCGGTGATGCGCGCGATCCGCTGTAATTATGATCCGTACAAGCAGGTAAGATCCCGTTTAAGCGCCTTGGAGGCTAACGGGCATGAACCGACTAAAATTGAGCTGATAGTTATCGGAGGAACATGGTCTGTTTTGCCGGATGATTATAAATATTGGTATATTATGCGATGCTTCAAAGCGGCGAATGAATATGGAAAAATGAAAAATGTAAAAATCAAAATGAAAAATGACAATGCAAAATGCAAAATTATTAAAATAAAAACTATTTTAAATATAGAGCAGAAGAAAAATGAAAACGCGAAATATAAAATTATCGGCATCACTCTGGAAACGCGCCCGGATTATATAAATGAAAAAGAGTTATGGCAAATGAGAGAGCTGGGATGCACGCGAGTTGAATTGGGAGTTCAGGCCGTTGATGATAAAATTTTAAAATTAAACAAGCGCGGGCACGGAGTGGCTGAAACAGCCAAGGCGACGGAGCTGTTAAAAAATTTCGGCTTCAAAGTTACTTACCACATCATGCCCGGCTTGCCAGGAGCCACGGCAAAAAAAGATTTGGCTATGTTTAAAAAATTGTTTTCAGACCAAAGATTCCGCCCCGATCAGCTGAAATTTTATCCCACTGTCGTGACGCGCGGAAGTTTGTTGTATAAATGGTGGAAGGCCGGAAAATACAAGCCTTACGGCGGAAAAACTTTGGAAAATTTGATTGTTAACTGCAAAAAAGCGATTCCCGAATATGTCCGCATTATCAGGCTGATTCGCGATATTCCGGCGGAATCAATCGTGGCAGGGAATATGATAACTAATTTGCGGCAGGTAATGAAAAATAAAGGCGTAAAATGCCGGTGCATCAGATGCCGGGAAGCCAAGGGAAATAAATTTTTAATTTTCAATTTTCAATTTTCAATTGTTGAATATAACGCGTCGGACGGCAGAGAGATTTTTATACAAGCGACGGATAAAAATGGCGATGTATTATACGGGTTTTGCAGACTGAGGTTGTTAATGTTGTCATTGCGAGGGAGTGAAAACGACCGAAGCAATCTCGTAAAGATATCAACAGCAAAGAGATTGCCACGCTCCTTTCAGTCGCTCGCAATGACAAATAACATAGCTTTAATTCGGGAATTGCATGTCTACGGCGAATTGGTGCCTGTCGGAAAGGCGAAAAAAATTCAGCATGCCGGCCTTGGAAAAATGCTGATGCGCGAAGCGGAAAAAATCGCGCTGGAAAGCGGGTATGAAAAAATGGCCGTGATTTCCGGCATCGGCGTCCGCGGATATTACAGAAAATTAGGGTATAAATTGAAAAATAGCTATATGGTGAAAAGTTTGGTATAAAAAAAGAGGACTTTGCGTTATGCGGGCGTCCTCTTTGTTTTTGCCCTTGCTTCGCTGAATGCGAAGCT
>JAZDFM010000018.1:0-11208 GCA_043807825.1 bacterium
CGGCCACTCTTCCACCATCAATAATTTATCCCGCCCCATTCCGCTCCAAATTTTTTCAGTCACAAACGGCGCGAACGGATGCCATAGCTTCAGCAGATTTTCCAAAATAAAATACAATATTTCATCTTTGCCTTTTTCAAATTTTGATATTTCCAAATACCAATCGGCCAAATCGTCCCAAGTGAACGCCCGCAAATTTTCCATCGCTTGAGAAAATTCGTATTTTTCCAAATTTTCCGCCGTTTGTTTGATTAAATTTTCCAATTTCCCCAAAATCCACTTATCCGCCAATGTAAAATTTTCAGAACTTAATTGATAATTGAAAATTGAAAATTGAAAATTAGTTATTATATATCTCGCTATATTCCAAAGCTTATTCACCAAATTTCTCGCGCCTTCAACTTTTTCTTCGTAAAATTTAGAATCATTGCCAGGAGCGATTCCGCCGATAACGCTCAAACGCAAAGCGTCGGTTCCGTATTTTTCCGCGATGGCAATCGGATCAATATTATTGCCGGATGATTTGGAAAATTTCTTGCCCGATTCATTTCTCAACATGCCGTGAATATAGACACTTTTAAACGGAATCTGATCAAGGGCGTAAGTTGACATCAAAATCATTCTAGCCATCCAAAAAAACAATATTTCATAACCCATCTGCATCCAATCAGTCGGATGAAATATTTTTAAATCTTCAGTCCGCTCGGGCCATCCCAAAGTGGAAAATGTCCAAAGTCCGGACGAAAACCATGTATCCAAAGTATCTTCGTCCTGTTGCCATCCCTCGCCTCCGGGTTTTTCTTCTCCAACATGAATTTCTTCCCCATTATACCAAACAGGAATTCTGTGGCCCCACCAAATCTGGCGGCTTACGCACCAATCCCGCAGGTTGTCTATCCAATTCAAATATACTTTTTCAAACCGTTCGGGCGTAATATTTATTTTTTGATTCTTATCATTATTATGCCCGATCGTAACCGCGTTACGCATCAAATCTTTCAAATTTCCGTTTTTGCCGGGAATTTTTTTATTAACATCAATAAACCATTGCGTCATAGGCAAAACTTCAACCGCGTCTCCGAAACGATCCGAAGTCCCGACATTCTGCGTAATATCTTCTTCTTTTTCCAGCAATCCGTTTTTTTTCAGATAATTTACAAATTTTTCCCGCGCTTCCAAAACTCCCAATCCGGCATATCCTTTACCGGCGGCTTCTGTCATCTTGCCGTCATCGCCGATGACGCTTATCAAAGCGATCGGATCGCTTTTGGCTTTCTGCTTTTCATACATTTCAAAATCAATCATGCTGTGCGCCGGAGTGACACCGACAGCGCCGGTTCCGAAATCAATCTCAACATTTTCATCCGCGATGATTTTTATTTTTAACGGTTTTTCGGCGCCGACATCAACGGTAAAAATTTTGCCGACATATCTTTTGTACCTTTTATCTTTCGGATTAACGGCCACAGCCGTGTCGCCGAGTTTTGTTTCCGGTCTGGTTGTGGCTACGGCGATGGGAAAATCCGCCGCGTATTTAAAAGTATAAAGCTTGGCCGGCCGCTCAATATGCACCAGCTCGTCGTCCGAACAAGTGGACTTGCCCTTAACAGACCAATTAACAACTCTGTTTCCTCTGTATATCAAGCCGTCATTATACATTTTTATGAAAATCTCGTTAACCGCCCGGCCGCGAATTTCATCAAAAGTATACGCCAAGCGCGACCAATCGCAACTTGTCCCCATTTTTTTTATCTGCTTTAAAATAGTCGCTTTTGACTCTTCCGCGTATTCTTTTATTTTCTCCAGCAATTTTTCCCTGCCTAATTCCTGGCGGGGATTTTTCATGCCCTGCTCAACCAAAAGTTTTTCCACTTTAGCTTGAGTCGCCACGGCCGCGTGATCGGTTCCTGGCAGAAGCAAAACTTTTTTGCCTCGCATTCTTTGATAACGCGCCATTATGTCCATTAAAGAATTTTCCAAAGCATGCCCAAGATGAAGAACCCCGGTCACATTCGGAGGCGGCATCATTATTGAATACGGCTCGCCGTCCAATTTATCCGGATTAAAAAAACCCGACTTTTCCCATCGGTCGTAAATAGCGTCTTCGCAATCCGCCGGATTATATGTTTTTGGCAATTCCTTCAACATAATTTTACATTAACAAAATAAAGCTTGTTTTGCAAGAAAATCGCCGCTATTGACACGCCATTCAGTATAAGATATATTGATTTACTGGCGATAAATTCATATAATAATATAATGCTCAATCAAGAACAGCAAATTTTTGAACAAATAAATAAAGCTTCCAATATTTTGATAACTTTTGAAAAAACATGGAACGGAGATTCTGTCGCTTCGGCTTTGGCTGTTTTTTTATTTCTAAAAAAACTTGGAAAAAACGCCGAAATAGCGGCCGAAAAATTAAATTCGGACAAAATCTATTCTTTTTTGCCCGGGTATTCCGAAATAAAAAATGAAATTGACAACTTGAGAAAATTTATCATTTCTCTTGACATCACCAACACCAAAGTGAGCCAGATCAAATACACGCGAGAAGAAAATAAGCTGAATTTCATCGTTTCTCCCAAAGACGGTTTTTTCAGCCATTCGGACATAACTTCCGGCGCGAGCGGATTCAAATACGACCTGATCATAACCGTTGATTCGCCCGATTTGGAATCTTTGGGAAAAATTTACGACAACGACACTGAATTTTTTTACCAAACTCCCATTATCAATATTGACCGCGGCTCAACCAACGAGAACTTCGGCCAAATCAATCTTATTGAACTCACAGCGGTTTCAACTTCCGAAATCGTTTTTTCGCTGATTGAAAGCTTTGGAAAAGATCTGATGGATGAAAATATCGCCACTTGCCTTTTAGCCGGCATGATCGCCGAGACAAAAAGCTTTAAAACCAGCAACATAACTCCGCGCGCGCTTCTGGCGGCGTCAAAACTTATGTCTTTGGGAGGACGCCGCGAAGAAATAGTCAACTGTCTTTACCGCTCCAAAAGCATCAATACCTTAAAATTATGGGGGCGGGTTTTGGCGGGATTGTCAAACAGCCAAGATAATAAATTCGTCTGGTCAACCTTGCTATCATCGGATTTTTCAAAAACCGATTCAACGGAAAAAAATCTGATAGATGTCATAGACGAATTGATCGTGAATATTCCGCAAGCCAAAGTTATCGCGATTATTTATGAAAATGAAAAAGCCGTAACCGACATTTTGCTTTATACGGTCAAAAACATTGATTCGCTTAAACTGTTGAAAGAATTCAATCCGGCCGGAACTAAAAATTTATGCCGCGCGGCCGTAAATTCGCCGATTGCCGAAGCTGAAAAAACCGTTATTGGCGCGATCCAAGGCAAACTTGATAAATTGCCTTTATAATGTTAAATTTATAAAAAGAACAACCACGATTAGGGCATGTAGCTCAGTTGGTTAGAGCACGGCTCTTATAAAGCCGGGGTCGATGGTTCAAGTCCATCCATGCCCACCAGACAGAAAATTTTATTCGGGTTTATAGCTCAGTTGGTTAGAGCGCGTCGTTGACATCGACGAGGTCAGAGGTTCAAATCCTCTTAAACCCACCAAAAAATTCTTCGTCTTTTTGTTCATTTTAAAATGTCATGCTATAATTTTATTATAAGTAATAATTTATAAAAAATTATGAAAAAAATCATTGTTTTCATTTTAACCGTTGCCATGGTTTTTCCGGCTTTGGCAAACGCTCAAATCTGCGGAATGGACGGAAATAATTACGCTTCTTCCGAGCAAGCCGAAACCGCCGGAACAGACGCGTCTTATGGATTCGCCTGCGTCAATCCGTCATCCGAAACAGGATTGTATGAAGCGCAAAAAGAAGTTAATTTCGCCGGCGCGCTTATTGAAATCGGCTCCACGGACATACCGACAAATTTAATAATTCGCGACAACAAAACTCAAACGGATTACACCGTAAGCATAACCGCGGACACTATTTTGGGCCAAAGAAAAGACCAGGCGACAAGCCTGTCTGATTGGATTCCGGGCGACCAAATAAAAATTACCGGCAAGAAAAATGAAAATACCGGCAATATCGCCGCTTCCATGGCGATCAATGCTTCCATCAAAATCAACAGCCACGCCGCGGCCAATGGCTGGATTACCAAAATAGACAAAGAAACAAAAACAATAACATACCAATGGGCCAATAAAGAACACAGCTTTAAATATGACGACAATTCCAAATTCGCGGCCGGGCTTAAAAATCCGGCTTCAGTTGATGATTTGGCCGTCAATGACAGAATCAGGGCTAGATTGCTTTTGCGCGCCGGCCAAGATCCTATGGCGAAAATCGTGATTGTATTAAGAAGAAACGCCGCGCTGTTTATGAAAATAAGGACATTCACTCCCAGAGGAACATTGGTCAGAATGGATAATGTTATCGCGCCGGCGACAATACAAATTAAAATTGAAAAAACTCCCGGGCTGAAAGCCAACGATGTGAACAACATCATCGGCTCCGAAGGATCTTTGGCGACAATCAACATAACGGAAAATACGCAAATCGTGCGCAAATATTTCGGCAAAGCGTCTTTGAGCGAATTATCAATAGGCGACGATCTTCTGATCGTCGGCAGAGTGAACGACGATGGCACGGTTGACGCCAAATTGGTCAAAGACAATTCAATTTGGAAAACTTCCACTCAAGGGCATGCCGGCATTGTCGCCGAGATCAGCGCGGCGGAAAATTATTTGATGCTTGACTGGACTCCGGTCAAAGAATTGACGAAAAATCAGCTTAAAGAAAAATTAAAGCAAAGCGATCAAAAAGTCTCGGCGCAAACGGCAAACACAGCAAACCTCCGCCAAAGCGCCAAAGAAAAAATCAAAGCCGTTGTCAAAGAAAAAATCGGAAATATTGAAAGAATAATCAAGCAGAAAAAAATCCAAATAGCCGCCATAACCCATCAAGGCGTTAAAATCGGCGATTTGATAAAAAGACAGCCGAAAAAAACAATCAAGGTCGTTATCACGGACAAAACGAAAATAATAATCGGCGCCAATACCGGCGCTTCCCTGTCTGACATAAAAACCGGAGACAAAGCAAGAATCAGAGGAGTGAAAAACGCAAATTCAGACTCTATAACCGCCGACACGATTATGATTGTAAGCTCATTGCCCGAAATAGAAGAATCTCTCAGCGCTCCGATTAACGATATAAATGAAGTGGTTAGCGTGATAGAAACAACCGGCGAAACAAGCATTATATCCAATAACGCCGAGTCAGCCACTGAAGAAGAAGTTTCAACAGAAACAACAGAAACAACAAATAATATTGAAGGAACAATTCCTGAAAATACCGAAATAACTAACGAAGAAGGCGCCGGATAATTGGAAAACAATATTAAAACAGCCCCGCATTTCGGGGCTGTTTTTTTTATGCTATAATTCTTATATGACAACATATAATATCATTTCCTGCGTCATTAACAGTTTGGTCGCTATCAGTTTGGCGTTTTATGTTTTTTTTAAAAATCCGAAATCGCGCCTGCACCAAACATTCGGTTTGTTCAATTTATTTGTCGGGCTGTGGTCGGCCGGCTATCTCGGCTGGTTAATTTTCGGCATAGCTCCCAATGATCCGATCCGCTCTCTTTGGTGGGCCAGGTTTTTTTGCTACGGTTATATGCCGATTGTCCTATTTTTTTACCACTATGTTTTATGCTATGTCAACAAGCAAAAAAATAACAAAAAATCGCTTTTTTTTCTTTACGGATTCACGATATTTTTTTTAATCATGGCATTTAATCCTTTTTTTATTCAAGGAGTCTCGTCAAGATGGTATATGAATTTTTGGGCCGATGCCGGGCCATTATATTATCCATATACAATAGTAATAATGTTTTTCACTCTTTACGGCACAAGCATTTTATATTCGGATTACAAGCAATCGTCGGGATTGAGAAAAAAACAAAGCCAATACTTGTTTCTCGGCATGGCCATCGGATTTACTTTCGGTTACACTAATTATTTTCCGTATTTTCCATATTTAAAAGAAATCCCGCCGTTCGGCACCGTTCTTGTTTCAGCTTGCTCGTGGATGGCGGCTTACGCGATTATCCGTTATCGCTTGATGGATATTTATTTCGCCATCGGAAAAACCACGATTTATTTTTTCTCGTATCTCTCGCTGTTTTTGCTTATATTTTCTTCCGCGAATGTAATAAAAATATTCGCCAATCCTTTTTGGCAAATATTGCTTACGGCGGTAACAACTGTAATTTTTGTTCTGCTGTTTGATTACATTTTTAAATTTTACGAAAAAATCGCCGGCGAATATTTTTATTACGATATTTATATCGCCAGAAAAAATTTTGGCGATATAAACGCCAAATTGCCTCAAATAATTGATCTTAACCAATTTTCGCGGGCAATAAAACAGATATTACAAGATTCTTTTCATTCGCCGTCAGTTAAAATTGATCTGATTATTGAAAAAAATAATCCGATTCTGCCGCTGGCTGAAAAAACGCGCGGGGTGGTGGTGAGCAAAGAATTGCCTTTGCTGGCGTGCGATCCGGCGTTCTCTTTGTTGAAAACGGCTATCGCGGAAATTCAAAGCCGGATGAATGAGCAAAAAATAGAAATTTATGTTCCTTTGCTGTTTCAGGGCGAAGCTATCGGTTTAATAAGCTTGGGCGAAAAACCGTCAAAAATATTTTATTCCAAAGAAGAAATCCAATTGATAGAAAGTTTTTCTTATCAAGCGGCTATCGTTTTGAAAAATGTTTTGTTGTTTGAGCAATTGAAAAATATCAATACTTCGCTGGAAGAAAAAGTTCTGGAGAGGACTAAAAATTTGGAAGCGGAGAAAAACCGCACAACGGCCATAGTCGCCAATCTGATAGACGGATTGCTGTTTTTTGGCGCTGATAAAAAATTGATTTTGGCTAATCCTCAAGCGGAAGCGTTTCTTGAAAATGGAAAAAACGCGAATTTGCTGTTTGGATTATTGGAAGGCGAAAAGAAAATTTTCAGGCAAGAAACTCCGATCTCGGAAAAATTGATTTTGGAAATATCAACCGTTCCCATTATGGCAAGCAAAAAAACATCCGGAACCCTTATGATCCTGCATGATGTGACAAGGGAAAAAATGATTGAAAAAATGAAAACGGAATTTGTTTCCATCGCCGCGCACCAATTAAGAACGCCGCTGTCGGCCATAAAATGGTCGTTGAACTTCTTAAAACAAGGCGACGCCGGCGAATTGAATGATGAGCAAAAAAATCTGATTGAAAAAAGCCGCGAATCAAACGAACGGATGATTGTCTTGATAAACGACCTTTTGGATGTGGCGAAAATAGAAGAAGGCCGCTACCTTTGCAAATTATCGCCGGCGAAATTGGAAAGCCTCGCGCGGACAGCTTTGGATTCGCGCCAAGAATTGGCTGTTAAGCTCGGCGTAAAAGTTAAGCTGGCGAAGCCGAAAAATCCTCTTCCGGAAATCATGCTTGATTCGGAAAAAATAATAATGACCATGCAAAATTTGATTGAAAACGCGATTAAGTACACAAAAAAAGACGGCCAAGTTGAAATTTCAATTGAGCAAAGCGATGATAAAATAAAATTCTCGGTTAAAGACAACGGCATAGGCATAAGCAAAAAACAGCAAGAAAGGCTGTTCACCAAATTTTTCCGTTCAAGCGGCGCCATAACCATGGAAACAGACGGATCAGGCCTCGGACTTTTTATAGCGAAAAATATAATTGAAGCTCACGGCGGAAAAATTTGGTGCGAATCCGAAGAGAACAAAGGCAGTATTTTTTCTTTTATCCTGCCGATAAAACCGAAAGATATTGCTTAATGCGGCGATAATATGTATAATACAAATATAATAATTCACTTTTTCTTATGGCTAATATTTTCAAAAAATTATCCGGCGTAGCGGAACAAGAAAATGAAAATTCAAAACCTGAAGCAAATGAATGGTTCGGCGGAGATTACGACGAAGGCCAGCTTTCCATTGATGTTTTTCAAAATCCCGAAAGCATTGTGATCAAATCAACTATCGCCGGAGTCAAACCCGGAGACATTGATATTTCAATCAATAATGACATGCTAACCATCAGAGGCAGGCGCGAAATACAAGAAAAAATTTCAGAAGAAAATTACTTGATAAAAGAATGCTATTGGGGAGGATTTTCAAGATCAATAATACTTCCGGTTGAAGTGGAAGTGGAAAAAGTTGAAGCCGCTTTGGATAACGGAGTTTTAACGGTGATATTGCCGAAAGCCAAAAGCGCGAAGCAATTCTCAATCAAAGTGAAAGAAAAATAATTTTATGGTTGTTAAATTGACTATTGACAGATTTGAAGGAGATAAAGCCGTTTTGATTGAAAGCGGCGGTTTGGCCGTTGTTTGGCCGAAAAATAAATTGCCGCAAAACGCGCGCGAAGGCTCATGCCTGAATTTTGAAATATCGGAAGAAGCCGAATATGAAAAAAGGCAAAAACAAACAGCCAAGGACATAATCAATGAAATAATCGGATAAATATGAATTTCGCGATAAATAAAAATATAACGCGATGGTTGCTTGTTCCGGCAATCATTTTTTTAATTTCATCCGCCATAATCGCGTCATTTTCAGTTGTTTTTGACAGAATTTACCAAAATAAAATTTATCCCAATATTTTCATTGGGAGCTTGAATATCGGCGGCCAAACCGCGGAACAAGCTAAAAAATTGATAAACGAAGAAATAAATAAAATCAGCCGAACCGGAATGATTTTCTCGCATAAGAACAGCCGGGCGCCCATCATGCCGATCGTGTCTTCTTCCGACGGAGATATAGCTATCCAAATTATATTTTTCAATGCCGATCAAACGGTTGAAACAGCTTTAAATTACGGCCGCGGCCACGGGTTTTTTATAAATTTGGAGAAAAAATTATCTCTGCTGGCAGATAAAAAACAGCTGGCTTTGGAAATTTCAATCAATCAAAGCCAAATTGAAAAAATGCTTAAAGACAATTTTCCAGATGCTTTCCAACCCGCGGAAAACGCCAAACTTATCGTCCAAATTCAACCCGGAGGAAATTATGAATTTGAAGTGAGCGGCGAAAAATTCGGAAAAATCATAGATTGCGAACAAGCTGTCCAACAAATGATAGGCAATTTGTCCCATCTTGATAATCAAGAAATCAAGCTTTCAACAATAACCCAATATCCGAAAATTTCAGCTCAAGACGCGCTGAACATCGGAAGCAAAGCCGAAGCCGTTTTATCGTCGGCTCCCCTCGCTCTCGTTTACGGCGATAACGAATGGATTATCGGCAAAGACTCTCTCGCCGGATTGCTGGCGCTGAAGCAGAATGATTCCGCGGCCGGCGAAATCGGCGTCGGACTGGATGAAATGAAAACCATGGATTACCTGCGCGAAAAAATAGCTCCCGAAATAGATAAGAAACCCATTGAAGCGAAATTTGAAATCAACGGCGGAAAAGTAAGCGAATTTCAAAACGGCCAAGACGGCCAAGCCCTTGACATTGAAGCGACATTTTCAAAAATGAACAGCGAAATCGCGAATTCCGGCCGAATTGAATTGATTGTCGCCAAACAAACGGTTTCAAGCAAGGCGGAAGATATAAACACTTTCGGCATTAAAGAAATAATCGGCATCGGCTCGTCAAATTTTGCCGGTTCTCCGGCCAACAGGCGGCATAATATAAAAATCGGAGCGGCCGCCGTGAACGGCTCGTTGATCAAGCCGGGCGAAGAATTTTCATTGGTGAAAACTTTAGGCGAAATTTCCAGCTCAACCGGCTATCTGCCGGAATTAGTTATCAAAGACAACAAAACAGTCCCCGAATTCGGCGGAGGATTATGCCAAATCGGAACAACCGTTTTTCGCGCAACGACTGAAAGCGGATTGCCGGTTACTATGAGGCGCAATCATTCTTACAGAGTCCAATACTATGAGCCTGCCGGCACCGACGCGACGATTTACGATCCTTTGCCAGATTATCGCTTCATCAATGACACGCAAAATTACATTTTAATTCAATCCGAAATTTCCGGAGACAATTTGTCATTTGCGTTTTGGGGAACCAAAGACGGGCGCGTTATTGAAAAAACAAACCCGGTTATTTATAACATCGTCAAGCCGCCGCCGGCTAAAATCATTGAATCGTTGGATTTGAAGCCCGGAATTAAAAAATGCTCCGAAAAAGCCCACAACGGAGCCGACGCTTATTTTGACTACAAAGTGATTTATACTGACAGGCAGATAAAAGAAAAAAGATTTTCTTCGCATTATATTCCTTGGCAGGAAGTCTGCCTTCTGGGAGTGGAAAAATTATCGGAACCGGAACCAAAAAATTAAAAAAAGACCTGCTTGAGCGGGCAGGCAAGAAAATTTCCGCTAGGCGAAACACAGAAAAAACCATATCGCGCCTTGCAAGAAGATCCCCATGCTTGTCGTGCCTGGCCCGCTCAAATCGGCCTTTGCGACTTTTTATGGACTGTCGCCGAATGCTCTTTCGGACATAAATTTTCACAATTTTGAGTAAATTTTTTAAAAAATGTTTGAGGCGATATAGCAATATCGGCGAAAATATTTTCTAAAAAATTTACCGAGATTTGGAAATTTAGGGCGAATACGGCATTCGGCGACAGTCCATAACTTGATTTTTCACTCTATCACAATCAAACAAACTTGTCAAGCCCCCATCAATTTTCAGTTTGTCAGTTTTGGCTTTACTTTCCATAACTTTTTTGCTACAATTCAAACAGAATGCAAGCTCACTGCGAGCTGTTTTTATATGAAAAAAACGGAAAATAAGGAAAAGAAAAAATTGCTTATAATGCGGACGGGCGTGTCTTGCATTATGGCCGTATTTCTCATAGCTTGGATTTTTAATTTAAACCGCCAATTCAAAATAAGCTCGGAAAACGGCAAAAAAAATTTCAATTGGGCGCAAACCAAAAACGAATTGAATAACGCCATGGCGCAAATTAAACATGGCTTAAATCAGATTAAACAGGAAAAAAATGCTTTGCCGATCAGCCAAGAGCTTACGCCGGAACAGATAGATTCGTTAAAAGCCAAAATCGCGGATCAAACGGCCGGACTTGCGGCAAGCAGTACGGAAAAAAATAAATAATTTTGCATTTTTATATGCCTAAAAAAACAGTTGAAAAAAATAAAAACGGACAT
>JAZDFM010000019.1:0-29844 GCA_043807825.1 bacterium
TTGACAAATCAATTGACGGAATCGTCAATTTGTTAAGCGGTTTCAGCGAAATGATTTATCAATTATGGGGAGACATTGAAACCAAAAAGCCTGAAGAAAAAGAACAGCAATTTAAAATGATGAATTTGAAACCGAGAGAAAAAAAACAGGTTGAGGAAATTCAGGAAAAAGTCAACAAAATCGGATTCGGAGTAAAGATAAGATATTTATATTTGGCAAAAAAAGAAGTGATCAACAAGAATAAAGTATCTTACGGCTTTACCGGTTATATGAAGCAGTTTACTTTTAATGATTTGAATGCTTACAGGCCAGATTCCGGCGGCGGAACCATGACTAAAGTGCCGTATGACATAATTTTCGGCAAAAGCCGCGTGAATAGCAGAAAAAACAAACTGATGGCGGCTTATAAATTCAGAAGCGACGCTCGCGGCAGATCGCCTCATATCCTTAATACCGAAGAGCTGGCTTCAATTTGGCATTTTCCGGTTGAAGCTTCGGTTAAATCTCCTTTGATGCAGAAAGCTCCGGGCAGAAAAGCCGGGCCTCCGGTCGGATTGCCGGTGAGCATTAAGAGCGTTTCAAAAGATTTTGAGCTTGGAGGCGCGGAAGCAAAGGCCGGAAACAGCAAGCCGGATTTTACGCAAAATAATCTGCCGCCTGACAATTTGCCGATAATATAACTTTAAATTTTTAAATATGCCAGAAGAAATAACAGCTTTCGCCGAAACGAATTTCCGCAACCAATGCAGGCAGTTTGGAATTAAAACCGACGATCGCCGCCGACATATGTATTTAATCGGGAAAACCGGCATGGGGAAGTCAACGATTCTTGAAAATATGATTGTTGACGACATCAGAGCCGGAAGGGGAATAATGGTCGTTGATCCTCACGGAGATTTGGCGGAAAAAATCGTTGATTATATTCCCGCCAGCCGCGTTAACGATGTTATTTATTTTAATCCGGCCGATATTGATTATCCCATCGCTTTCAATATAATTGAGCAGGTGGAACCGCATTTGAGGCATTTGGTGGCTTCCGGCTTGATAGGAGTTTTTAAAAAGCTTTGGGCTGATTCTTGGGGGCCGAGGCTTGAATATATTCTTCGCAACGCCATTCTGGCGGTTTTGGATTATCCGGGTTCAACTTTGCTTGCCATAACCAGGATGCTGTCGGATAAAAATTTTAGAAAAAAAGTCATAGAAAAAATACAAGACCCGGTGGTAAAATCTTTTTGGGTGAATGAATTCGCCGGATACGCCAATAATTTCGCTTCCGAAGCCGTTTCGCCGATTCAGAATAAAGTCGGACAGTTTTTATCAAGTTCGCTTATAAGAAATATTGTGGGCCAGGTGAAATCTTCAATTGATTTGAGAGAAGTGATGGATAATGGAAAAATTTTAATAATGAACTTAAGCAAAGGCCGGATAGGGGAAGATAATTCGGCTCTGCTTGGCGCCATGATGATTACGAAAGTTCAGCTGTCGGCCATGAGCCGCGTTGATATATTGGAAAAAAACCGCAAAGATTTTTATCTTTTTATTGATGAATTTCAAAATTTCACAACTGACAGTTTCGCCAATATTTTATCGGAAGCCAGGAAATACAGGCTTAATTTGATAATGGCCCACCAATATATTGAACAGCTGGGAGAAATAGTCAAGCCGGCGGTTTTCGGCAATGTGGGCACTTTGATTATTTTCAGGGTCGGAGCCACTGACGCGGAAGAATTAGTTAAGGAATTTACTCCAGTGTTCACTGAAGAAGATTTGGTTAATTTGGCAAAATATGAATTTTATATCAAGCTGATGATTGACGGAATCGCTTCCGATCCTTTTTCAGCGCGCGGAATACCGCCTTTGTCCGAAGAAGAAAAAACCGGCAACAAAGAGAAAGTCATTAAAGTGTCGCGTGAAAGATACGCCAAACAAAGGCTCGATGTTGAGGAAAGAATAAACAAATGGCATTCAAACAATGAAGATGTTGATATGAGAATTGAAAGAGCTCCGATTCGGACGCCAAGCGCGAGCGAAAAAAAATCCGTTGATATTCCAAAAGTTGAAAATGCCAAAACGCCGAATCCCGAGAAAAGAAATTATATTTGCGGCCGTTGCGGCAAACCGGCGGTTATTTCTTTCATTCCAGACGGGATTAGGCCGGTATTTTGCAGAGATTGCCTTAGTATTCTAAAAAAAGAAAGAAAACAGGAAATAGAAAAGAGAATTGAAATAAAAAAAATGGAAATGGAAAAATCCGGCAAAAGACAAATTATTGATAATATCCAAAATTCCGCCAGCTCCATAAGCTTGGGCCAGGCCATACAGAGCGGCCCCGTGAATTTCAGAGGAAAAAAAATAAAACCGAATCTGTATAATGCCGATCGGTCTGGTTCCGATATTAAAGAAGATGAAGATATAATTTTAGAATAATAGCCGCGGTTATGCAAAATTCTTTTTTAAATCTTGACAATTTTTACGATAATCATCCGATTTTTAACAGCATCTCCGTTAATGATTATCAGCTGTTCACTGTTTTTTGGAATATTTTTTTAGCATTACTGCCGATGGTTTTCTATATGCTTTTAAAATCATATTGGCTGAAAAACGGTTTTGCCAAATTTAATCAAAAAGCCGCCGCGGCCGCCATTTTTGTTTTTTGGCTGATATTTTTTCCGAACTCGGCTTACATCATAACCGACGCCAGGCATCTTTTGAATTATTGTCCAGTTGATTCTCTTAATAAAGTCTGCGTTGAAAACGCGTGGATGATAATGGTTTTTTTCACTTATTCAAGCTTCGGCTGGGTTTGTTTTTATTATTCCTTGAAAGCCATGTCGGAATTCGCCAATAAAATATTCGGCAGATTAAAGCCTTATTTTTTCGTTTCTCTGATTATGCCGATTGTTTCATTGGGAGTTTTGGTCGGATTGCTGAACCGTTTCAACAGCTGGGATGCTTTTATTTTTCCTCTTTTGTTTCTGAAGACGATGTCAGGATATTTTTTGAATTTTTATTATTTTATTAACTGGATTATTTTTACGATTTTTCTTTATTTGTTGTATTTCGCAGGAGATGCTATATTCAGAAAGATAAAAAAGCTATGAATATGAAATACTTGAAAATAAGCAAAGCGGCGGATTTGCCTGACGCCAAAGACAGGAGGCTTTACCGCATTTTTGAAATTATTCCGGGTTTTTTGTCTTGGGCGACATTGATTATCCTAATCGCGTTTTCAGCCATAAAGCCGGTTTGGGTGGCTTATTTTATAATAGCTTTTGATGTCTATTGGCTGCTTTTGGTTGTTTATTTGGGCATCAATCTTTTTGCCGCGTATTTAAGCATGAAAAAAAATATAAAAATTGACTGGCGCGAACAATGCGAAAATTTGGAATGGCAAGACATAATTCATCTGGTGGTTTTTCCGACTTACAATGAAGGCTTGGAAGTTATAAGGCCAAGCTTTGAATCTATCGTCAATGACGTTTATCCGACCGAGAAAATGATTATGGTTTTGGCTATTGAAGAAAGGGCGGGCGAACAAGCCGTGGAAAGGGCGCGGATAATTGAACGCGAGTTCGCAAGCAAATTCAAGCATTTTTTAATAACAATCCATCCGGATGGAATAGCCGGAGAATTGAAAGGCAAAGGCGCCAACCAGGCTTGGGCCGCGAGAGAAGTGAAACGGGAAATTATTGATAAATTCAATTATGATTACGATAAAATTTTAATCAGCGTTTTTGACATGGATACGGTTGTAATTCCGGGATATTTTTATTGCCTGACGCATAAATTTTTAACGGTTGAAGATCCTTATCGCGCGAGCTACCAGCCTATTCCGGTATACCATAACAATATATGGCAAGCTCCTTTTTTCGCCAGAGTAGCCGCCACCTCAAACACTTTTTGGCAGATGATGCAGCAGATAAGGCAGGAAAAACTCGCCACATATTCTTCGCATTCAATGACTTGGCGCGCTTTGGTTGAAATTGATTTTTGGTCAACCAATATGGTGAGCGAAGACTCGCGGGTTTTTTGGCATTGCTATTTGCATTATAAAGGAGATTATCGCGTTGAGCCGTTATATTTTCCGGTGTCAATGGATGTCTGCATGGATGAAACAGTCGCGAAGACAATGAAAAATTTATATAAACAGCAAAGGCGATGGGGATGGGGGGTTGAAAATTTAGCTTATTTGATGTTCAATACCGTGAAAGAAAGAAAGATTATTCCAGTCGGCAAGATGATAAATAAAATTTTGGTTCAGCTTTACGGATTTTATTCCTGGGCCACAAACGCTTTGATAATCGGAGTAATAGGCTGGATGCCGATGATTTTGGGGGGCGACCGTTTCAATTCCACGGTATTGTCAAGTAATTTGCCGGTGGTGTCGCGGACTTTAATGACAATCGCGATGGTGGGGATGGTTTTATCGGCGGTTATTTCTTCAATGCTTTTGCCGAAAAGGCCGGAAGATTACGGTTTTTTTAAAAGCTTTACTATGGTATTGCAGTGGCTTATTTTGCCGGTGAGCATCATATTTTTCGGCGCTATTCCCGGGCTTGAGGCGCAAACAAGGCTGATGTTCGGAAAATATATGGGTTTTTGGGTAACTCCGAAAACGAGAAAATAGATTGACTATTTAACTGATAATATATAATATATAAAATATATGAAAATATTAGTTGCCGGCGGGGCCGGTTTTATCGGTTCAAATTTCATACACTACATGCTGGAAAAATATCCGGAATGCGAAATAGTGAATTACGACAAGCTTACTTATGCCGGAAATTTGAATAATCACATTGAAAGCTCGAAAAATCCGCGCTATTCTTTTATTCAAGGCGACATAGTTGACTTGGAAAAATTAAACAATGTTATTCGCGAAAATGAAATAACGGATGTGATAAATTTCGCGGCCGAGACCCATGTTGACCGTTCAATACACGGCGGATGCAAAGATTTTGTTTTAACCAACACTTTGGGAACGCAGATGATTTTGGACGCGGTTAAAGAAAATAAAATCCGAAAATTCGTCAATGTTTCAACAGATGAAGTCTACGGATCTCTTGAGCTGAACGACGAGATGAAATTCACGGAAAGTACTCCAGTGATGCCGAATATGCCTTATGCGGCCGCGAAAGCCGGCGGAGATTTGATGTGCAACGCTTATTTCAGGACTCATGGAGTTCCGGTTGTGGTGACGCATTGTTCAAACAATTACGGCCCTTATCAATTTCCCGAGAAAGTGATTCCGTTTTTTGTTTTCAAAATTATGCAGGGAGAAAAAGTTCCCGTCTACGGAGACGGGTTGAATGTGCGGGATTGGATTCATGTCAAAGACCATACAAAAGCTCTTGATATTCTGTTGCGCCAAGGAATTTCCGGAGAAACTTACAATATCGGCTCAGACAATGAGAGAAATAATTTGGAAATTACAAAAATGATTTTGAATATTATGGGAAAAAGCGAAGATATGATTGAGTATGTGACAGACAGGCCCGGACATGACAGGCGCTATTCCATTGACGCGTCAAAAATAAAAAGCCTTGGCTGGATTCCGGATTATCCTCGGGAGAAATTTGAGCAAGGGTTGCGCGAAACCGTTGAATGGTATATCGGAAATAAAATATGGGTTGAGGATTTGCGGAATAAAAAAAACGAAATGAATAAATTCATGGACGCGTTTTGCGAAAAGTCCGATAAGCCGATAAAAGCGGTTTGATAATTATGAAATTATGAAATTAAAATTTTCAGAACATAAAATCAAGAAAATACAAGCTTTGAATTTTACGATGAGCCCGGTTGAGCTTAAAGACTATATTGATTTTGAAGTCAGGCGCGTTTATTTTGTAAGCCAACCCAAGGGCGATACCGGAGCGCATTGCCATAAAATTGAAAAAGAATTTTTTATTTTGCAGAGCGGAAGTTGCGTGGCCGTTATTGACCAAGGTAACGGGCTGGAAGAAATTCCCATGCAAGGGCCGGAGTCGGCCATTTATGTCGGACAATTCGTTTGGCATCATTTTAAGGATTTTTCAGAAGACGCGATTTTGCTCGCCCTATCTTCAACCAATTATAATTCCGACCGTTTAGATTATATTGAAAATTATGAAGAATACAAGAAAACCGTCAATTCT
The DNA here is from genome assembly GCA_043807825.1 of bacterium. Classification (GTDB taxonomy): domain Bacteria; phylum Patescibacteriota; class Patescibacteriia; order Patescibacteriales; family GWC2-42-12; genus JACPHD01. Next base: position 6,135 of record JAZDFM010000019.1, read on the forward strand.
TTTTCTTGCTAAAATTGAATATATATTGTAATATGTAATATGATAAATAAGAAGATTTTGGCAAGTTTGACCACTATTACGCCTGGTTTATGGCGGAAAAAGGCCGAAGAAATCAATGAACTCGGCCTTGAAGAAATCGCTTTGTTTTTGACAGGCCTGAATGTCGGAGCCAGAAAAGAGCTTTACGGCATACTGGAAAAGACCAAACTGAAAAATATTCCGCATGTTCATTTGAGAGATGATATGGATGTTTGGGAACTGGAATATCTGGAAAGCAGATTTAATGCCGCGGTTTTCAATATACATGGTAAAAATAGCGCTCATCCTTTTGATTTGCTGAAATTGAAAAAATATCTTCCGAAAATTTATATTGAAAATCAAGATTATGTTCCTGATCGCGAAGAATTAAAAAAAACCGCCGGATTTTGCGTTGATTTCAGCCATTGGCAGGATGGCATTATGCTTAAAAGGAAAAACTACGACGCCAATATGAGGCAAGCGATAAAAAATTTTTCGGTCGGATGCAGCCATATTTCAGCGGTTGGAAAAAAAGTTATTGAAAATCGCGATGTTGTTTTTAATGAAATTGTTTATCGCGATTATTCAAAGCATATTTTTGATAATTTGGAAGAATTTGATTATATTGCGAATTTTCTTGATTTTTTGCCGGATTTAATAAGTTTGGAACTGGAAAATTCTTTAGCCGAACAATTGAAAGCCAAAAAATATTTGGAAAAAATAATTTTATGAAAACATTGATTTTAGGAGCCAAAGGAAATTTAGGAAAGCAATTGGCGGAAGTTTTCGCCGGCTCGGGTGAAGTCATAGCGTGGGATAGGGGAGAAATTGACATTACGGACAGAGAGCTGATATTGAAAAAAATAGGAGATATTAAGCCGGAGATTGTTATTAACGCCGCGGCGTATAATGCTGTTGACCAATGCGAAAACAATGACGAAGAATATGAATTGGCGAAAAAAATCAATATTGACGGTCCGAAATTTTTAGCCGAAGCTTGTTTGAAAGAGGGCGCTATTTTTATCCATTATTCAACCGATTATGTTTTTGACGGAGCTGAAGAAGGCGGGTATAAAGAAACTGACGCGCCAAGGCCGATAAACCGCTACGGCAAAACCAAATTCCACGGCGAGAAAAGAATTTTGGAATTAAGCGGCAAAGGCTTGAAGTGGTATATAATCAGAACCTCAAAATTGTTCGGTCCAAAAGGAGAAAGCAATGCGGCAAAGCCGAGTTTTTTTGATTTAATGCTCAAATTAAGCGCGGAAAAAGACGAGCTTGATATTGTTGATGAAGAAAAAAGCTGTTTTACATATACTGTTGATTTAGCGCGCGCCACGAAAGATCTTATTAAAAACGGCCAAGGCTATGGAATATATCATATTGCCAATCAAGGCGCTTGCACATGGCATGAAGGAGCTGTTGAATTATTTAAGTTGAAAAATATAAACATTAAAGTCAATCGCGTCGCCGGAGATTATTTTAAACGGCCGGCGAAAAGGCCGAAAAACTCTGTTTTGTTGAATACGAAATTTGAACAGTTGAGAGATTGGCGTGAAGCTTTAAAAGAATATTTAAACCCATAAATATATGCCGAAAAAAATGAAAGGCGTAATTTTGGCCGGAGGAAGCGGAACTCGCCTGTATCCTAACACAAAAGTCACAAATAAACATCTTTTGCCGGTTTATAACCAGCCCATGATTTATTATCCGATCCAAACTTTGCTTAAGGCCGGCATTACTGATATTTTGATTTTGCCAGGCAAGGATAATGCAGGAGATTTCGCAAGATTGCTTGGTTCGGGAAAAGATTTTAACGCCAATTTTAGCTTCAAAGTTCAGGATCACGCAGGAGGTTTGGCTTACGCCGTCGGGTTGGCCGAGGATTTTGTCGGCGACGATAATTTTGTCGTTATTTTCGGTGACAATATTGTGGAGCAGAATATAATAAAAGATGTGCAAGAATTTGAAAACGGAGCTGAAATATTTTTAAAGCAAGTTCCTGATCCGAAAAGATTCGGCATTGCCGAATTGGACGGCGATAAAATAATACGGATAGAAGAAAAACCTGAAAATCCGAAATCAAATTGGGCAGCTGTCGGAGTTTATATTTACGATAGCAAAGCTTTTGAATATATCAGAAATATAAAGCCGTCAAGCAGGGGAGAGCTTGAAATAACGGATTTGAACAATATTTACGCCAATGAGAAAAAAATGAAAGCCGGATTTTTGGAAGGTTTCTGGTTTGACGCCGGAACGCATGAGAGTTTGGTTGAAGCGGCTTGCAAGCTGAAAGATTTGAACAGGCCGGTTGAAAATTTGAAATTTGAACAAAAAAAATCGCCGTTAGTCGCGATTGGCGGAATTTTATACGATTCTCCTGATGAAAAATATAAAACTTCAAAATATTTGCCGTATTTTTTGCCAAGCTTGAAAGAGCAAGATTATTTGAATGTTAAAATGATTTTTGTTGACAATAGCCCGGATGAAAATAATGATAATATAAAATATGTAAAAAATTATTTTCCCGACGCCGAAATAATAAGTCCCGGCTTTAACAGCGGATTCGGCAAAGCCAATAATTTGATGATAAAAAGGGCAGTTGAACTGAAAGCTGATTATTTTTTAGCCACGAATGTTGACATGTTTTATGAAAATAACGCGGTTTCCGAATTGGTTAACGCAATTATGAAATCGCCTCAAAACGGTTCGGCAACATGCAAGATAAAGCAATGGAATTTTGCCGAGACAAGCAGAGACACGGAAGGCAAAACAAATTTCATAGATACGGTCGGAATATGCATAACTCGCGAACATCGTTTTATTGATATTGGGCAGGGAGAAATAGACTATGGACAATATGATTCGGAGAAAGAAATATTCGGCCCGTCAGGAGCGGCCGCGATGTATAATATTTCCGCGCTTGAAGACACGGCGTTTATCAATGAAGACGGAAGAAAAGAATATTTTGACGAATTGATGTTTATGTATAAGGAAGATGTTGATTTGGCTTACCGTCTTCAAATGGCCGGATATAAGAGCGTCTACACCCCCAAAGCCGTTATTAACCACGACAGAAGCGTGGCAGCAAGAGGCAAGGGAATATTCGGCATCATACAAGGCAGAATCGGACGCGCGCGAAAATATAAAGAATGGTCATGGCTGAACCATCATATAATTTTACGGAAAATTATGGATGGCAGTTACCCCGAGGATATTAAGCTTAAAACGATCTGGTATGAAATAAAAAGCAATTTTTACGCGCTGATATTTGAACCTTATCTGATAAAACAGTGGTGGAAATTGTTAAAAATGAGAAAACAGATCAAGGAGCGCCGAGATCAGATAAAACGAAGAGTGAAAGTGAAAAATCATATTAAAAAAATAATAAGCGATTACTAATTTATTACTATGGATTTGTCAATTATCATGGTTTCGTGGAATGTAAAAGAATTTGTAGCGGAAAATATCAAGTCTGTTTTGGCGAACGCCGGAAATATTGAATTTGAAATATTTGTCGTTGATAATGATTCGTCTGACGGCACCGCGGAAATGATAAAAAAAGATTTTTCTCAAGTCCGGCTGATCGCGAATGATTATAATGCCGGATTCGCAAAAGCTAATAATCAGGCGATTGCGCAGGCAAAAGGCAGATATATATTATTGCTTAATCCGGATATGAGAGTTTTGCCCGGATGCCTGGAAAAAATGGTTAAATGGATGGATTGCCATGCCGATGCCGGCGTTGCCGGATGCCATTTGGTAAAAGAAAACCGCGAAACCGTGTCTCATGTAAGGCGGTATCCGAGATTATCGGATCAGCTTGCCATTGTTTTGAAATTGCCGCATTTATTTCCTGGAATTTTGGACGGTTATTTAAGAAAAGATTTTGATTATTCAAAAGAAGCCGAAGTTGATTCTATCCGCGGATCGTTTTTTATGATCAGGAGGGAAGTGATTGAAAAAATAGGCGGCTTGGACGAACGCTATTTCGTGTGGTTTGAAGAAGTTGATTATTGCCGCCAAGCAAAAAACGCCGGCTGGAAAGTGATGTACACTCCGGTTGCCGATTGCGTTGATTATGTCGGCAGAAGTTTCGCGCTGATTAAAAGGGGAAAAAGCCAACAGTATTTTCGCGGCAGCATGCTTAAATATTTTAAAAAATGGCATGCTTATTGGCAGTATTTGATTTTAAAAACAGCTTGGCCGATCGGAATTTTTATGGCTTCAATAGGCGAAAAATTAAATTATAAAAATAAAGCCAAAACATGATGAACAAAAAAACAGCGATAATAATGATAAATTACAAGAAATACGCCGAGAGATTTTTAAAAGAATCTTATGAAAGTTTGCTTAAATTGAATTATCCGCGCGAATTATACAGAATTTATGTTGTTGATAATGCCACTTCCGCCGAAACTGCCGCGGAAATAAAACAGCTTGCTCCCGAGGCTGTGATCATTCCTTCCGACGGCAATGGCTGGGGACACGCGAACAATCTCGGAGCCGAACAAGCGATGAAAGACGGATTCGCGGATTATTTGTATTTTGCGAATATGGATACTGTTTTTGACAAAAATTGCCTCTCTGAAGCGATAAGCGCTTATGAAAGCGATCCGCGAATCGGCATTGTCCAATCAAAATTGCTTTTGCATCCGCCGATCAATGGAGAATATATGCTTAATTCAAAAGGAAATTTTGTAACTTATCTTGGCTTCAGCTATTGCTCGGGCGACGGCAAAAAAGACGATGCCGGAGATGAAATTGTTGATATAGCAAGCGCGTCCGGCGCCGGATTGCTGATTGCGGGGAAATTATTTTTAGACATAGGCAAATGCGATGAAAGTTATTTTATGTATCATGACGATGTTGAATTGAGCTTCAAGGCCAAATTATCCGGCCGGCGCGTAGTTTTGGCTCCGCGCTCGGTTGTTTATCACAAGCATGAATTCGGCAGGTCAATTATGCAGATTTATTCAATGGAGAAAAATCGTTTGAAGTTTTTGCTTGAATTTTATAAAATTCCGACTTTGCTGGTTATTCTGCCGGCGTTTTTATTCATGGAGATTGGCATGATTTTTTACGCGATTTTGAAAGGATGGCTTAAGGCAAAATTAAAATCTTACGGTTATTTTTTAAATTACAAAAATTTAATTTTAATATATAAAAAAAGAAAACAGATTCAAGCCATAAGAAAGATTTCGGACAAAGAAATGCTGAAAGGCGTTACGGGAATAATAGATTTCCAGCAGATCAATAATCCCGTTTTGAAATATATCGCCAACCCGATTTTTAATTTTTATTGGCTTATAGTTAAGAAAATCATAATTTGGTAATTTATGCATGATATAAATATTGTAATCGTTAATTGGAAAATGAAAGATGAAATTAAAAAATGCCTTGAAACGCTATATCAAGACATTGCCGGCAGCTGCATTAAAATTATCATCCATGTCGTTGACAATTCAGGAAATATTGACGGCATCAGGCAGATGCTTGAAGAAAAATTTTCCGAAGTCAAATATTTGGATGCGGGAGGAAACATAGGTTTCGGCAAAGCGCAGAACTTGGGCCTGAAATCCGCTCAAGCCGAATATTATCTGCCGCTTAATCCGGACATTGAATTTATTGAAGGCGGAAAAGTTTTTGAAAAATTGGTCAGATTTATGCAAGCCAATCCCGCCGCCGGAATAATCGCCCCCAAACTTTTAAATCCGGATAATTCCGTCCAAGAATCATGTTATCGCTTTCCGTCTTTTTTTTCTCAAATTTTCAGAAGGCTTGGCTTTAACAAAAAAGCGGTTGATTATTATTTAATTCGTGATTTCGGGCATGATTCAACGGTTGAAGTTGATTGGGTGATGGGATCGTTTATGTTAGCGCGTCGTGAGCTGGCTGAAAAAATAGGATTTTTTGACGACAGGTATTTTATGTATTTTGAAGATTGCGATTGGTGCCGGCGGACTTGGCTGAGCGGGAAAAAAGTATATTATGTCCATAATATAGCCGCCAAGCATACTCATAAGCGCGATTCAGCTTCCGGCTCTCCGGTGATGGCTGTTTTGAAAAATAAAACAGCCAGGATACATCTGCGAAGCTGGCTGAAATATTTTTTGAAATGGGGAATAAAAAAGGCGCATTACGGGATTTAGCGGAATAAACTTGTTGTAAGATATTTTTCTCCTCTGTCCGGAAAAATAACAACTATTGTTCCGGATTTTATTTTTTTGGCTATTCGCGCGGCCGCGAACATGGCGGCTCCGCTGCTCATGCCGACAAAAATGCCTTCCTCTTTGATTATCCGCCTTGCCATTTTAAACGCGTCTTCGGTTTTCACCATGATTGTTTCGTCAATTTCGGACGGTTCGTAAATTGACGGCACAATGGCTTCTTCCATGTTTTTTAGCCCTTGTATATAATGGCCTTTGACCGGATGCGCGCAAACGATTTTTATTTTCGGGTTGTTTTCTTTAAGCGCTTTTCCGACTCCCATGATCGTTCCGGAAGTGCCTATGGCTGAAACAAAATAATCTATTTTTCCGTTTGTCTGCTTCCAAATTTCTTCGCCGGTTGTTTTGTAATGCGCTATTTTGTTGTATTGGTTGGAAAATTGGTCGGGCATGAAATATTTTTCAGGATTGGCCTTGACGATTTTTTTAGCTTTAATAATAGCTCCATCGGTTCCCAATTTGGCGTCAGTCAATATGATTTTCGCGCCGAAAGCTTTTATTATTTTAACTCTTTCCGCTGATACGGCTTTGCTCATGACAATTTCAACGCTGTAGCCTTTGATTGCGCCGATCATCGCCAATCCGATGCCGGTATTGCCGGATGTCGGTTCAATGATTGTTTTGCCGGTTTTCAGTGATCCGTCGGCTTCGGCTTGTTCAATCATTTTCAAAGCTATCCTGTCTTTAATGCTGCCTGTGGGATTACACCCTTCAATTTTAGCGCAAATAACAGCGTTTTTATTGGGATTTAATTTGTTTATTTTGACAAGAGGCGTATCGCCTATGGTTTCCAGTATGTTTTCGTATATCATGATAAAATAATATATTAAATAAATATAAAAATCAATGTTTGACATTTTCCGCAGTTTATGGTATTGTAAAAATAAGTTATTAAAAGGAGGTGATTGAAATGGGAATGGGCACAGGATTGACCCTGTACTTTTTGAAAGTCGCGGTTGTAATGATCGCGACTATTTGGTTCATTGACGCTGCGTCGTGAACCATGCCATGCAGGAATACAACTGCATGGCTTTTTTTATTGGACTGCCGCCGATAGACAAATTTTTATTTAAGTATTATAATATATTTATTATGCCAAGAATAAAAAAAGCCATTGTGGCGGTGGCAGGTTCGGGAACAAGGCTTCTGCCGGCCACAAAAGCCATGCCCAAAGAAATGCTGCCGATCGTTGACAAGCCGATTATCCAATTGGTTGTTGAGGAATTGGTTGAAGCCGGAATTGAAGATATAATTTTAGTCACCAAATGGGATAAAAAGCCCTTGGAAGACCATTTTGATTATAATTGGGCGTTGATAGATGATTTGAAAAAAGCCGGAAAAAATAAACTGTTGGACGAGGTTAAAAAAATAGCGAATTTGGCGAATTTTATTTATGTGCGGCAAAAGGGCCCGTATGGCAACGGCACGCCTGTTTTATCAGCGGCCAGCATCGTAAGAGACGAGCCGTTTATGTTCGTTTGGGGAGATGATTTGGTAAAATCAAAAGTTTCTTTCGCCAAGCAAATGGTTGACGATTATGATAAAACAGGCCATCTGATGATAGGCGTTCAAGAAGTCGGCAGGCAAGAAGTGAACCGTTATGGCATTGTTAAAACAAAAAAAGGCAGTATGCAAATTCAGGACATAATTGAAAAACCGAGTGTTGGCGAAGCTCCTTCAAGGCTTGCCGATTTCGGCCGCATGATTTTAAACCAGGAAATCGTGGATATTTTAAAATCATTGCCGTTAGGCAAGGATAACGAGCTTTGGATAGTTGATGCCATTAGGAAATATGTTAAAAACGGCGGAGAATTTTACGCTAAAAAGATTCAAGACGGCCAATGGCTTACGACCGGGGATCCTCTTAATTATATGAAAACCATATTGAAATACGCTTTTGACAGGCCAGATATCGGCCCGGAAATAAAAAAGTTTTCTAAAACATTATGAAATACGATGTTATAACAATCGGCGGAGCGACCGAGGACATAACTTTCTATACTTCGGAAGGAATTTTAATAGACAACAAAAAAGATTTGACAAGGCAAAAATTATTGGCGTTTGAATACGGAGCGAAAATAAAAATTGACAAATCTTTTTCAGGTTTCGGCGGAGGCGCGGCCAACGCGGCTGTGAGTTTCGCCAGATTCGGCTTTAAATCCGCCTGCCTTTGCGCTGTCGGTGGCGATTCAAGAGGAGAAAGAATTTTGGGTAATTTTAAAAAGCGCGGAGTCGGAACGGAACTGGCGCGGAAAGTGAAAAATATTGAAACCGGTTTTTCTTTTTTGTTGGTCGGACCGGCGAACGAACATATTGTTTTTTCCAATCGCGCGGCCAATGATCAATTAACAATCAGTGGCCGCGAATTGCGAATTTTGGATAATGCCAAAAGCGTTTATTTGACTTCTCTGTCCGGCAGATGGCAATCCGAATTGGATAAAATATTTTCATTAAAAAACGCGAAGATCGCTTGGAATCCCGGGCATAGGCAGATAATAACGGGAATTAAAACTTTGGGTAAGCATTTGAAAAATACGGCTTGCTTGATTTTAAACAAAGATGAAGCCATGGAATTGGTTATGTCTGATAAAAAATACAAGGCTAAAAGCCGCGATTTTTTGAACAAATCAAAAAATTTGCTTTTGGTTTTAAGTTCTTTGGGCCCTGAAATTGTTTTAATCACATGCGGCAAAAACGGCGCTTACGCAATCTGCGAAGGCAAGATTTATCATCAACCCATCGTCAAAGAAAAACAGCGCGCCGACACCACCGGAATCGGGGATTGTTTCGGCTCGTCATTCATCGCCGGCCTTGAATTATACAATCAAGACATTGGAAAATCTCTGTTGCTTGCCTCAAGAAACGCCGCGTCAGTCATCAGCGTTCCCGGAGCGCAAAACGGATTGTTAAGCAAAAAAGATATATAATCAGACTGTTGAATAATTTTATTCTGTCATTCCCGCGAAAGCGGGAATCCATATTCTGCGCGATAAACACTGGATTCCCGCTTTCGCGGGAATGACAAATGGGTGACAGAATATTATTATTCAACGCTCTCATAATATGAAAGTTCCCATTGAAATATCAGCCTGCCACGCGCATTTATCCAAGATGGATTTGGAAATTTTATTCGGCAAAGGCTTTGAATTGTCAAAATTTAAAAATTTGTCCCAGATAGGCCAATTCGCGGCGGAACAGACAGTCGCGCTGGAAGGTCCGCGCGGCCGTCTTGAAGGAGTAAGAATTTTAGGACCGTGCCGGGAAAAAACTCAAGTGGAAATATCCGAAACAGACGCCAGACATCTGGGCTTGAATCCGCCGGTAAGAAATTCAGGCAATTTGGACGGCACGCCTGGAATTAAAATTATCGGCCCTTTGGGTAGCGTTGTTTTAAGGCAAGGCGTAATTTTGGCTTTAAGGCATATTCATATTGATCCAGCAAGCGCGCGCGATTTTGGCGTTAAAGACGGGGATAGAATCAAAGTTGATGTGAGCGGAATTCGCGATTTATTATTTGAAAATGTTTTAGTAAGAGTGAACCCTGATTTTAAATTATCCATGCATATTGACACCGATGAGGCCAACGCTGCCGGAATTGACAATGATAATCATGAAGGAGAAATAATTTTAAACAAATGAGAAAAAAAATTTTAATTTTATTTGTTTTCGCGATATTTTTTTCGTTCATTGTTTATTGTTCGGTTAAAGCCGTGGAAATTTCGCCGGATGCCGTCGCCGTTCGGGTAGTCGCGAATCCGGAGCACTATTCTCCTCTTGCTTGGTATAAGAAAAATATAAAAACGCAGGGTTCGCCGCAAAAACTTTCAGTGAACGGATATGAAGCGATCAGGGACGGAAGAACCGTTTATGTCAACGCGGCAAATATTTCCGGCAGCAGCCTTTATACCAATATTTATATTATCTCTTACAATCAGCAAGCCGAAAGTCAGACTGAGGATATTTTCGGGCAAATGATTGCCCATTGGAAGTTTAATACGAATATTCCGGATGATAAAAAAGGAAAAGTGAAAAACGATGTCCGGCGGCTTGCTGATTTTTCCGAAATAAAATTAGCGCTGGAAAATTATAAAAACAGCCATGGCTATTATCCGAAACTTTCGGCCGGAAGCTATGTGGCCAATAATACTGTTTCCGTTTGGCCGAGTTGGAAAGAAACTTTGTCTAAAGAGTTGAATATTGACGCGCCGGTTGATCCAGTGAATAAGCTTGGATCTTGCGCCGGATATGACGCGGCGACTTGCTGGAACGAGTCGGCTAAAAAATTCGCGGATCCTTCACCCGACAACGGCGTTTTGGATTTGCCGGCCGGAAGCTTTGTTTATATTTATTCAGTCTCGCCGGACGGTTCAAAATACAGTCTAACAGCCAGCGCCGAGACAGGGGAAATGCAGAAAGACGGAAACATAAAATACACCGAATCGGCGAATAATATAAATTTTCAAGCTTCAATCAGCAATTATCCGGTCATAACAGGAGTTAATCTGCCTGATATTATAAGAAGATTGCCTTATGGCGGGTATATTTCTGCCAAAGATCCGAAAAACGGCAGTTTGTCATGGGAATTGGCATTGAATGGCGATTGGTCAAGCTGGAGCGCGCCTAAACTGCGCGATACCAAAGTGAAAGATCAAAAAGAATTTTATTCCACAAAAGCAGGCGCGACAGGGGATTATAATTTTACAATAACAGTTAAAAACGCCAGCGGAGGATCTGTTTCCGGATCTTATGTCATAAAAGTCATAAACAATTGCGTTGATAATGACGGCGACGGATATGGAGTTTGCCCCAATTGCGGAATAAACAAAGGGTGCGATTATGAAGGAAATGACTGCGACGATATTGTCGGAGTCCATTCCAAAGCTATCGCAAAAGGAGCGGTTATGATAGACGGCAAACAAATCAATCCGGCTCAGCCAGACGATTGCTCGCAATTTGAAGGCGTTGACAATAACTGCGACGGAAAAATTGACAATCACGCGGAAACAACAGTCGTGATCGGCTCCAAGACGCAGGATATGGAGGATATAAATCCGGAAACAGGATGGCCTTACGGATGGCTCGGTTCAGGCCAATCTGTTTCAAAAGTCGCGCCTTCTTCGGTTGAAAATCATACTTCCGGAGGCTCGCGAAGCATTTTATTGCATCAAGACGCTAATCGTTTTTATGCCGGAAGTTGCGCCAAATCAACATGCACAGACGCTAATGTCGCGGCAAATACTGGCTGTATGTGGGATGAAGCCAACCAAAAGTGCTATTTTCCGCGAGCGGACGCATGCCACGATGGAACTGTCATGGGGTCTTTTAATAACAAGGATTATCGTTCAGCTTATAATAATGGCGAATGGATGTGTTGGGGCAATACCAATACTGTGTCATGGGGATATTTGCAGTATAATCTTTCGGAATTTCCGTTTAATTTGAATGATGATTATATTTTAGGATATTATTACAAAGGAAAGTCCAATTTTCAGAATGTAACATATAGCTCTATTCATTTTTCTACTGGTGGCGGCACTTGTTATACTCAAGGATCATTTGTGTATTGGCCATGCGACACGTTTATTCCTCCATACAGCGGTTATCGCAGTTTGCCCGGAGATCCGACAAATTGTTCCGAATATAATCTCGGAGGAGTTATCAATAGGCAATTGGCCGATAAATGTATTTGCCTTTATTATAAAAATTCAGCCGCTCATCAAACCGATTGCTACACAGGGATAGGTATGGGAGGATTTAAAGACGGAGTTTATAATGATTGGACATATTATTCCGCAAAGTTTAAATATGACAGCGAGCTGGATAAGAATAAAAATATTAACGGTAACCGCCAGCTTTTTTTCGGTTTGACTTTTGGATATAATAATACCGGCGCGGGAACGGATGTATATATTGACGATCTTAGTTTATTGCAATGCAAAAATAAATAATTTATGAATATTTACAAAAAATACATTATTATCTTATTCTCAATTTTAATTGTTATCGCAGTTGCTGTTTATTTTTTCCGCCAAGCGCCTGATTTAAATGAAACGGAAATACAGAACGCGTCCGGCGATAATATTTTGTTTCAGGGATTGGAAACGCGTCCGACCAATGAAGTTATTCAGAAAAATCCAGCCGCCTATGTTGACATTATGTTTGATGAAGATCATGACGGGTTATCCAATGAAATGGAAAAAAAACTTGGCGCCGATCCGAAAAAATACGACACCGACGAAGACGGGTTGAGCGATTCGGCGGAAATTTTATCTTATTACACGGATCCGAAAAATCCGGATTCCGACGGCGACGGAATCAAGGATGGAGATGAAAACAAGGCAGGAAAAAAATAAAAGTTGCAATAAAAAAACTTCCAATTCTTATCGGAAGTTTTTTTATTTCGCGTTTTATAGAGAAGCTAATTTGCTTATTTCTGAAAAATAACGGCAGTGCAAAAATAGAAGAAGATAACTTAAAGCCAAAGAAGAAAAAATCATGAGAAAATTATTTCCAATTCCGGATGATTCGCGCTGTACAATAATTTTGTTCACTTCGGGTAAGGCCAATTTGTTCCCATAATCGGATAATAATTCCTGGTCAAGAATTGAATGCGTCAATAAATTTTCAACGGTCGTTGTTTTGTATCCGCCGACCTCTGTTTTTAAAAAATTTGTATTCGGTTTGATCAATCCTTGCGCCGTATTTTTAGATAAAAGGCTGGCTGATCCGGCGGCCGGAGAACCGAATATTTGAACCACTACGGAAGTGTCTTGATTTTGAAATTTTCCTTCAATCACCGAAACTCCTATTTCTTGGTAGCTTGAACTTAAAAGATTTTTTTTGTGCGAAGGAGAATTTTTCCAAGCTTCTATTATATCTTGGCTTGATGTAAAATCAATCGCTAAATTTTCTCCCGTGTATGAATAATTATATCCGGATTCGCGGACCCATGACGAGAATTTTCTATCGCCGATGCTATGTTGGAAAGTTTGAGATTCCAGTATGGATTTTCCTTTTTCTATCGCGGCCTGAGTCAAAAGCTGGTTGGCGGTTAAAGAGTTAAGCCCCGATTGCTCCCTTTCTTTGTTGGTAAGCGCGATTATTTCTTCTGGAGAGATAGATGACAAATAAGCCAAATTAGGCAATAAAAAAATCCCTATAAGCGCGCTTAACAGAGATAATTTATATTTGATTTTAGGCTTTATTAAATAAAAATAAAGCCATTTTTTTAATTTTTCCGTCATTTTTATTTTTGTTTTTTTTCACTATAATACAATTATAGCATAGAATAAGAAAAAAAGCAAGCGTTTTGAAATTTGCTTTTGCTTTATTGATTTGATAAAATTGTTGTATGTTGAAAAAAATAATAATTCTTTCTTTAATAATAATTGCCGCGTCAGTGTTTTTTTATTGGCGAGGCCTTAATTCTCCAGTTAGTTCGGAAGGGGAGTACAGAATTTTTATCGTGAATAAAGGAGAGCCGGCTGAAAAAATCGCTGATAATTTAAAGAAAGAAAATTTAATCAGATCAGCATTTTATTTTAAGCATGAAATAAAATCCGGCGATAATCTTAAGGCGGGAGAATATATGGTCAGCCCGAAATTAAGCGCGCGGGAAATAATAAAAATATTGGCATCGGGAAATATCGTCAACCGCGAAACGGCAATCAAAATAATTGAAGGATGGAGCAATAAAAGCATCGGAGATTATTTGGAAAAAAATAATTTGGCTGACGCGGAAAAATTTATGGTATTGGCAGAATCCGGAATAGGCAAGTGGAAATTTGATTTTGCAAAGCCTGATTTTTTAAATGACTCTCCGGCAAACGCGAATCTTGAAGGCTATCTGTTCCCGGATACTTACAGAATATTTGAAGACGCTTCGGCGGAAGAAATTATTTCCAAGATGCTTGATAATTTCGGAAAAAAAATTTCTTCCGAAATGGCTGAAGAAATCAAGCGGCAGAAAAAAAATATTCATGAAATCATAATAATGGCTTCGGTGATTGAAAAAGAAGTGAGGTCGCGAGAAGACATGAAAATTGTTTCGGGGATTTTCTGGAACAGGATTAAAAACGGGCAGGCTTTGGAGTCATGCGCCACTTTAGCTTATATTTTGGGATTGAATAAAGAGCAGTATAGCATTGAAGACACGAAAATTGATTCCCCGTATAATACATATAAATACCGAGGCTTGCCGCCGGGGCCTATCGCCAACCCGGGATTGAACGCGATCATGGCCGCGATTTATCCGGAAGATACGGATTATAATTATTTTTTAAGCGATCCCGCCACCGGTAAAACAATTTACAGTAAAACTTTTGACGAGCATAACCGCAATAAATATAAATATCTGAAATAAGTTGTTGACAAATTTATTCAGTTTGTTAAAATGGTTTTATGCAGGAAGATAATTTACAAAAAACATTAACATTGGAAGACTTAGGTAAATTTACCGAAGATGTTTTATTGCCGGCAATAGGCGAAATGGTTGACCAAAAATTAGAAAAATTAGAATCAAAGCTTGAGGAAAAATTAAGTCCGATTTGGCAAGAGCTTCGTTCGCTCAGGCAAGATTTGAAAAGGCTGGAAGAGAAAGTTGACAGAATATTCAACGCCATTTCGGAAGATGTATTTTCGGTTAACGAAGAGGTGGTAAAACTTAAGCAAAGAGTGGCGCAATTGGAAAATCAGGTGAAGGTCTTGCAATTTAAATGAATTTAGTGTAAGATATGAATAATCAAATAGTCGCAGACAGCGGGGGCGTTTAAAAAGCGCTTAAAATCCCGCCGAGACAAAAGCTTTTTTAGCTGTTTTTAATCTGCGATTTATGCGCGGATTTTTTATTTATTATTCAATTTTAAAAATATGCCTAAAACAAAAGAGCAAAAAAGAACAATTTTGAAAGAATTAAGCGATAAAATTTCAAGAGCCAAATCAATTGTTTTCGCGAAATATAACGCTTTGACCGTTAAGGAAAACGAGGATTTGAGAATCAAATTGCGAAAAGAAAACAATGAATATTATGTCGCCAAAAAAACTTTATTCGGACTTGCCTTGAAAGATAAGGCGATCAGCGGGCTTGATATAAAAAAATTTGAAGGGCAAGTCGCCGCTATTTTCGGATACGAAGATGAGGTTTCTCCGGCGAAAATAGTCGGCCAATTCAAGAAAGACAAAGATAAAGAAGGCAAGATTGAATTTATGGGCGGAATTCTAGAGAATAAATATATCAGCGCCAATGAAGTTGAAAATTTGGCGATTTTACCGTCAAAAAGCGAATTGTATGGCAAGATAGTCGGTTCAATTAACGCGCCGGTTTCCGGGTTTGTCAATGCTTTGGCGGGAAATATCAGAAATTTGGTGAATGTGTTAAAAGCTGTTGGAGATAAAAAATAAAAATTTATAAATAATTAAAAAAATTTATGGCAGAAGAAACAAAACAAGAGGAACAAATTGAAGTTCCAGAAAAGTTTAAAACATTGGTTGAAACCATTGAGAAAATGTCTGTCTTGGATTTGGCCGAATTGGTCAAAATCTTAGAAAAGAAATTCGGAGTTTCAGCCGCGGCCCCCGCGATGATGATGGCCGGACCTGCGGCCGCCGCCGCGGAAGTTGAAGAAAAGACAAGCTTCAATGTTGAAATAACAGAAGCCGGATCAAACAAGATCGCTGTTATTAAAGCTGTCCGCGAATTGACTGAAATGGGATTAAAAGACGCCAAGGATTTGGTTGATGGCGCTCCTAAGATGTTAAAAGAAGGAGTTAAAAAAGAAGACGCCGAAGCCATGAAAAAGAGATTGGAAGAAGCCGGCGCGAAGATTACATTGAAATAGTAAACGCGAATCAGGCAAAAAAAAGCTCCGATGTTAAGTCGGAGTTTTTTTTGCGATATGTTTTATTGATTTGTTTGCTCCGCGCTTATCATGTAGACGGATGAGCCGTTCAGAAAATATATTTTTTTATTTTTTTCGTCAATTTGAAAATCTTTCAAGTTATCAAATTTGTCGCTGGCATATTGGTTTATCAAATTTCCGTTTTTGTCAAACACAACCAGCCTTTTTCCTGATGGATCAAGAATGTAAAAATAATTTTGATTTTCTGAAATGACCAATTTGGACGCTTGATTCAAGCTCGGTTCAATTTCCGAAATGGAAAATTCCTGTTTTTCTCCTTTGCTGTATTTGAAAAGTTCGCCGTTATTTTTCAGAAGATAAATGTCTCCGTTTATTTCCATGCTTGTTATCGCGGACATAGCCTCTTCGTTATTCAGCCATTTGTTCGCGTTTGCCAATTTTGATCCATTTCTGCTAAAACGGTAAATTTGTCCGCTGGCCGAATCCGCGAGATAGTATTTGCCGTTGTATTGTTTCAGATCAATTATTTTTTCAGGTTCAAAACGGTAATCAATTTCCAAGAATGATAATTTTTCGGTTTTAGCGTCAAAAATAATTATATTTCCGGCGTTAAAATAAGATATTTCATTATTTTTTCCCATATTCGGAAAGTCAAGGCTTGTTATATTTTGTACGGACAGATTCACGGCGGTGGCAAGTTTGCTTTTCAAGTCAAGGCTGTAAATTGTTTTCTGCGAGGCGTCGGCGGCGAATATTTTTTCTTGAGCCATTATTATATTGGTCGGCTTGGCATTAGCGTTAAGTTTTGAAAAATCGGCTGTTTCAAAAACTTCAACGCGTATGACGCGGCTTATTTTTTCAATTTGCACATTATGTTTGGCAGACAGCGCGTTATATTGGTCTTCTTCGGCTTGATTTTTTCGAGGAAGTTCGGATATCATTTTTTTGACTTCTTCCAGCAATTTTTTCGCTCCGCTTTCGTTGTTATAAAGAAGATTAGCGTCAATTTGATTTTGTTTTTGTTCTATTGAAGAGATGAGCTCGTTTATAGATGCCTGTTGGATGGCTTTTTTATTTTTGATATTTTGCCAAGCGAGATTTGAAGAAAAAATTATCGCGCAAATTAAAAATGCCGATAACAATATTTTATTTATTTTGTTCAGATTTTTGCACCAAAAAAAAGTTTTGAATGAAGCGGTTTTGATTTTGTCGGACAGATTATTCGCGATTGAAACAAATCCGTCGCGCAATTCGGCAAGCTTCCGTTTGTCGGTCAAAGTTTTGAAAATATGGATTAAGGCGCCGATAATCAATGTCAGACAGTTCTTCAAAGAATTGAAGATTTTTTTCAAAGAGAATAGGCTTATTTTTTTTCCTGAAAAAATTTTGTCTTTAAGCAAAAATGTTTTTCCGTTTATTTTTTTATTTTTATTGAATTTTAGATATTCAAAAAAATTTTCAAAAAATCGCGGCAATTTATTGGAATTTATGAGCCCTGAAGGGGCGAGCAATTTTTCAGTGCGATCTTCGGTTGTTATCAGATTTTCAATTGAATCCTTGGTTGAAGAAATTTGTTTTTTTATTATTGCTTCCCGCATTTCAATTCCTGCCGTGTTTTTTATTATAATTCCCAAAAAAGGAACATAGGAATTGATTTTATTGAGAGTGTTTTTAATTTGTTCGGCCGCGCTCGCCGGAGGAAGAGCGGTGGCTATGTCAATAATTTGTTTTGATGAAAGATATTCGGAGAATGTTTCATTGGAAAATATAAAGTAGCCTCCGCGGGGAATTGAACCGCTTACGACATTGGAAAATAATTTCGCCATGCTTAACGGTTTTTTGGCTTCGCCTTTGTCCGTTTGCTCCGCGATATCGGAAATTTTATATTTTGCGCCGTTTTCGGCCTTGCATTGATATATAAGCAGAGCTTTGTTTTTCCCTAAATTTGAAAAATGCAGGCTGTCATTATGGATTACTCCGATTGTAATATTCGCCAGCCCCGAATTAAACTTGATTTTTTCGCTTTGCAGAAATTCAGCCAGCCTTTTGTTTGTTTTCGCCAAAGCCGATTCAAAAATATGCTCTATTTTTATGCTTGAAATTCTTTCGCGCAAAATCATTTTTTCATTTTGGTAATAGCTGTTGCTAAGCGCGTTGATTAAGAAATTTATAATTTTAAGGCTGTCGGCTTTTTTTGATTTGATTTCAATTAAAGCGAAAAGTTTTCCGGCTAAAATTTCTTTGTTCGCGTCGGGCTGGGCTATGTAAATTTCATGGGCGAATTCATCCCGTTGGTTCGGAGTAATGATAAATTGGGCTATTTTATAATTCATAATATATGCGCAAAATATGCCTGATAATGGAAATTATCAGCTTTGACTAAATTGTGATTTTATTATACAATAAATCCATAAAAAAGTTAATATGCTTGAAAAATTATTCGGCTCAAACGCCAGAGTTAAAATATTGAAATTATTTCTGTTGAATCCGACTGATAAATTTTATATCAGGCAGTTGTCGCGCGATTTGAAGCTTCAGCTCAATTCGGTGCGAAGAGAATTGGATAATCTGGAAAAATTCGGTATTTTAACATCAGACATTAAAGATGAAGAAAACGCCAATTCTGACAAAAAAGAGGATGGCGGACAGGAAAAAAAATATTTCCGGGCAAACCCGAATTTTATTTTGTTTGACGAAATTAAGGCGTTAATAGTGAAGGCTCAAATTTTGTATGAAAAAGATTTTGTTAAAAAGCTTAATTCCATCGGAAAAGTGAAGCTGTTGGTTTTAACCGGAATTTTTGTTAATAATCCGAATACTTTGATTGACATATTGATTGTGGGAAAAATAAATAAGATTAAGCTGGTAAAATTGATCAAGGAGTTGGAGGTCGGATTGGGCAAAGAAATAAATTTTACGGTTTTTGACAGCCAAGAATTCAAATACCGTCGCGATGTTACCGACATATTTTTGTATGGCATTTTAGACGGCAGGAAACTTGTCGTGATTGATGAAATCGGAGTGAGCTAAAGCGAGCATATGATAATAAATGATATAAAAACTACTCATAAAATTATCCGTGGCGATTCAAGACAAATGAACGAGTTGCCTGATAATTCTGTCCATTTAGCGGTAACTTCGCCGCCATATTGGCAATTAAAAGATTATGGAACTGATGATCAAATCGGATATAATGACAGTTACGAAAAATACATAAATAATTTGAATTTAGTTTGGCAAGAATGTTTCAGGGTTTTACAGAACGGCTGCCGCCTATGTGTCAATATCGGCGATCAATTTGCGCGGTCTGTTTATTACGGCCGGTATAAAATTATTCCAATCAGAACGGAAATAATCAAATTTTGCGAAATTATCGGTTTTGATTATATGGGCGCGATTATTTGGCAGAAATCAACCACAATGAACACATCCGGAGGAGCGACAATTATGGGGTCTTTCCCTTATCCAAGAAATGGCATAATTAAACTTGATTATGAATTTATTTTGTTGTTTAAGAAAAATGGGATTCCGGAAAAAATAGATAAAAATTTAAAAGAACTTTCCAAAATGACGAAAGAAGAATGGAACACTTATTTTCAGGGGCACTGGAATTTTAACGGAGTTCGGCAAGGCGGACATATTGCCATGTTTCCGGAAGAATTGCCGAAAAGATTGATCAAAATGTTTTCATTTGTCGGGGATACCGTGCTTGACCCGTTTGTTGGCAGTGGCACAACCTCGTTAGCCGCAAAAAACTTATGTCGCAATTCCGTTGGTTATGAAATCAACCCTAAATTTATTGATATGATAAAGCAAAAATTAAATACTGACTCCGGTGTAAATTTTATAGAGCAAGAAAAATTAAATATAAATTTTAATGATAATATTTCCAAATTGCCCTATATTTTTCAAGATCCCATTAAACTTGATAAAAAAATTGACCCGAAAAAATTGCAATTCGGATCAAAAATAGATGATAGTAAAACGGCAAGAATGGATTTTTTTACCGTGAAAGAAATAATAGATCCCGAAACTTTGAAATTGAATAATAATTTAATTATTAAATTATTGGGAGTAAAAAATAATCCGCAAAAATTAAATGGCGCCATGAGTTATCTTAAAAATAAAACTAACAAGCAGAGAGTATTTTTGAGATTTGACAGCATAAAATATGATGAAAAAAATAATTTGCTATGTTATTTATATTTGCAAAATAAAACTTTTATCAATGCTCATTTGATTAAAACCGGCTTAGTAAATGTGGAGGATAATTATAATTATAAATATAAAGAAAAATTTATTAACTTACTTCAAAATTATGCCAGCTAAAAAAATTGAAAAATATTCTAAAGATTTTGGTAAGAAAGAAAAAGTATTGAATTATGCTTGCCAAACTTATCAATTATCACGCCCGAATAAAGTAGGCGCTGTAATGGCTTTAATAAGAGAATGCCAGCCAAAAACAATAGATGAATGGGAAAAATGGTATTTTGAAAAAGCGCTTACTGAAAGCAAAAATCCGATAAAAATTACCCATGAAATTTTAACGGAATTAGGAGAAAGACTTTATGAAAAAATTACCGAAGTCGTAATCCCTGAGTGGCAAGCAGCATTTGCCGAATTGTCATTACAAGATTGTAAAGATTATATTTATAATCTAACGATAAATCGAACCTATGACGGATTTATCCGCGAGAAATCAGTAGTCAATGACGGGTTAGCTAAAATTTTTCCAGAGGTAAAATTTATTGAAAGTGATAATGATCTTGATCATGCGGGAGACATAGATTATTTGGGTCTTGTTGGCGAAAAAGCATTTGGGATACAAATAAAACCCATAACAGCGAAAGCGAATTTCGGTAATTATTCCGTTTCTGAAAGAATGAGAGCTAATTTTCAGGATTTTGAGCAAAAATATCATGGAAAAGTTTTTATTGTTTTTAGTTTAGACGGAGAAATCGGCAACAAGGAGATAGTTAAAGAAATTGAAGCTGAAATAAAAAGATTGAAATAAATACAAGGCGCGGGATATCAATATTAAAACGAAATATTTTTAATTATAAAAATTTAAACAAATTATGACAAAACAATTCAAAACTGCGCTTGTTATTTTGTTGATTGCCTCGGCGGCGCTGTTTATGGGCAATTATTATTTTCAGAAATGGGTTGATTTCAAGATGGCTAAAGTAAGCCTTGGTATGGCCGAAAGCCAATTTCCATACAGAGAATACACGCAGGCAGAATTGAATAAAATGTATCCGCAGATACGATACGCCGATGTTCCCACAAGAACAACGCCGGAACAGACTTACGCCAATTTCAGGCAAGCGCTGAAAGACAATAATCTTGAAATGGCGATAGAGCAGTTGAGTAAAGAATCATCAAAATATGAAGAGAATAAAGAAAAATTACAAAATGCCTATGAACATGGTAATTTTATAAATAGCGTGAGTCTTTATCCGGAAAAAATTTGGCGATCTAATTTTGGCGAATCAATCGGAAGTCTTTGTTATAACCAAGAAATAGGAACAGAAAAAATAGTTGGTTGCACTTTTTTTGTTAAAAATTTTCGTGGCGATTGGAAAATGGATAGTTTATAATTTTTTTAAAAAATTTATTTTAATAAATTCTATGTTAAAAAAAATCCTGAAAATTTTCTTAATTTGTTTCGGTGTTCTTGTTATGCTGTATATCTGCTGGTCTGTTTATATAAAAATTCAAATTGACAAAGGCAATCTGATAAAATGGGATAACAAGTTTTATACAAAAGAAGAATTAAAACAAGCATTTCCTCCGCAAGAATACGATGTTCCGGAAAAAAACACTCCGGAGGAAGTCTACGCGGAGTTCAGGCAGGCTTTGCTGGATAATGATATTGAAGGGGCGTTGGCGCAGATGTCTGATTATAGAAAGCAAGAATATATTAAAGCATTTAAAGATAGTAATAAATTGTTAGAATGGGTAAAAAGGTTGCCAGAAAATATTGTTAAAGAAAATATGTATGGCAATTACGCATCTTATCATTATATAAATTCAGCAGATAAAAATGATTTTAGAGAACATCCTGTCAATTTTTCGAAAAACGAATACGGTATTTGGGAAATAGATTCAATTTAGTTAAAATATTTTTATGCGCTATATAAAAATAAAGTTATTGGTCGGATTTATCTTTTTACTTTTAGCTGTTCAAGCATTCGGTTACGATAATTTTACAACTCATCCTCTTCTATCAGAATCAGCCGCGGTTGTGTATAACAAGCGAGCTGATGTTAAATTAACCGATCAGCAAAAAGAGTGGATTATCAAAGGCTCAATCAACGAAGACGCGGATCCGCGCTACATGAACCATTTTTACGATCCAACCACCGGCAAGGGTTTGGATGGCTGGGACGCATATAAACAGTTTAATATAAAAGTTCAGGGAAAATCAGCCAAACAATGGGCGAAAACTCAAGACAGCGCAACCGGAGATTATTCGGAATCCGTGATTTTAAAAAATTATCAGAATGGCGATTTGTCCCGCGCTTATCAAGGCATAGGCCATATTTTGCATCTGATTGAAGATATGGCCGTTCCGGCGCATACCAGAAACGATCCGCACGCCGCCGGCGACCCTTATGAACAATGGGTTGAACAATACGGCACAATAGATTCAAGCAGATTGAATTTTTTGGCAGTGGACAATCTTGATCAGACTTTTGATGAATTAGCGCATTATTCCCATAATAATTTTTTGAGTAAAGATACAATAAATCTTGCTGATTATAAATATAATAAAATTATTAAGACAAAAAATGAAGAATATTTATCGAATACTATTGACGGTGTAGATTATAGGGTTCTTTTAATTGATAATTCAGCATTAATTCCCGTTTATATTTTAGATAAAATATTGATTCACCAAGACTACTGGAATATGCTTTATCCAAAGGCTGTGGGTTATAGCGCCGGAGTGATAGATTATTTTGTCAAACAATTTGCTAAAATTGATCAAGCTAAAAAAGAACAAGAGCAAATAAGTTTTTTCAACAAATTAAAAAATTCATTGGCCGGTTTAATCAATAAAACCGAATATATCTGGGGCGATGTCTATATGGCGCAAAACAAAGTTTTGGCGAGCGGATATGATAATTTTACGGCATTAACCTCCAAAGCGAAAAATAGCCTGCAATTCTCATATTCATATATTAAACCAAATGAAGCCAAATCTGATTCTGAAACTCCTCTCCAAATCACGACGCAAGATAAGCCGGCCGGCAGGGTTTTAGCGGCTTCAGAGTCTGCCTCTCCGGCAGACAGGCAGGCAGGGCAGGGAGAAGCCAAGCCTCAAATCCCCCAAGCCTTTAATAAAGGGGGTGAAAATGCCAAGCCTGTTCAAACCGTGAATGTTCCGGCAGTCAAACAAACAGCGATTGCAAAAACTGTTAATCCTAAAATCCCCCCTGCCCCCTTTGCTAAAGGGGGAGAAGCCAAACATCAAATCCCTCCAACCCCTCCGCCTCGGCAAGCCGCAGGCGAGACGGGCTTTAATAAAGGGGGCGAAATTCCTGAATCTCAAATCCCCCTTACCCCCTTTGCTAAAGGGGGAGAAATTCATCGCAAAGG
>JAZDFM010000020.1:0-6336 GCA_043807825.1 bacterium
AACCGAATAAGCCCAAAGTGGCCGGCTGGCTTAATATTTTGGAAAAGCCCTGGTTAAATCTGACATTCCAAAAATCAGTCTGGTTTAAAACCGGAGAACGATACAACCCGTAATCATAGGAATAACTGCCCGGCCCGGTTCCGAAAAATAAATTATTCTTAATCACCTGCTTATCAATATCCATGCTGGCGCTCAAAGACGGCGAAACTTCGGTCGGCACATTAAGCCAAGTAGAGAAAACGGTTAATCTGGTAAGCAGCATCAGCACGGCAAAAGCCAGCACCACCATTGGCAGGATTAAACGATATTGGCTCATCTGTTCCCGGTTAATAATTCCCAAAGCAATTATTATTATTGCCGCGATCGCCAGAGCCCACCAGACATTAAGAAAGTTTATCGCCAAGATGGCAAAAAGAAAAAAGATAGCGGCGGCGCCGTAAAAAAACTGCCGCCATCTTGCCAGATTCGTTTCGGCGAATAAAACAGCGCTTAAAACCAAAAGTGCGGCTAAAAATATTTCCAGCGAATTAGCGGAGCCGATGGTATTAAAACTGAAGGCCTTGGTAAAATCCCAAGGAAAAATAAATTTGCCGGCTAATTGAATCAGTCCGAAAATTCCAGCCAATATGCCGGACAAGGTTAGCGAAAAAACCAAACCGGAAATTTCTTCAGCCTTTTTGAAATTATTAACAATAACAAAAAATATGATGGCAAACCCCAAAAGAGCGAAAAATGATTCCGCCACAGTGCCGCCAAAACCGACCAAGCCCTGATAAAAATTTTTTGACAAAAGAACGCTGACCAGACAGAAAATAAGAAAAAGAATGATCCCGATATTCAATAAACTTTTGCGAATTTCAAATTTTCCTTGGGCAATCATTTTACCCAGCCAGGCTATCAAAAAAATCAAGCTAAAAACGACTAAAAGCAGCTGCTTATTTAATTCAACCACGCTGGCGTTAAAGGGAATAAAGAATAGGGGGGTTAAAAAAACAAAAATATACAATCCCCATTTAATGATTAGACCGCAGAGAATCGCGACTTTGGAATCTTTATCCATCGCTGATACATTTGACTGCCCTGAACCCATTGTTGTTTTAAAATAATGGGGCAAAGGCGGGCAAAAGTTTGTTTAATAATAACTAAATAACAAAAAACGCCGTGAGTTAGGCCTCCGGTTTACTGCGATTTAATTATACCAAAATATACAAGAGACAACAAGATAGTTGTCCACAGCGCAAAAATCCCGCCAACGGGGCGGGATTTTTGCGCAAATAATTATATTTTAAGTTTATTTTATAGTCTCAATTTCAACCAAACTAAAAGGCTGGCGATGCCCCCGCTTTACGTGATAGCGCTTCTTGGATTTATATTTAAAAACTATCACTTTGTCCGCGCGATCCTGCTTTAAAATTTTGCCGATAACTTTGGCACCCTCAACTTTTGGCTGACCGATTTTCACCTCTTTTTCGTCGACCACTAATAAAACATCATCAAAATTGACGCTATCACCTTCTTTTCCTTCCAGTTTCTCTATTTTGATTTTCTGACCGGGAGCAACTTTATACTGTTTACCGCCCGTTTTAATAATTGATAATTTCATGTTTTTTTAATAAAAAATACCTTTTTGAGGCTTTGTTAGTATAGCAAATGACTGTTTTTTGTCAAATCTATAATTCTTCCCCATGCGCCGGCCCTTCAATCTGCACGGGCTCAATCTCCCCCGCCTTACCGGTGATTTTGAAAACGTCTTTGTCAATTTTGCCAAATTCTTTGTAGGCGCGGTTATACATATTGACTGTCGTGCCGAGATTATTGCCGAGTTTTTGTAAATATTCCTCATAACTCATCAAATGCTTTTGCAGCATCTCAACATATTTGCGGATTTCCTTGGCCGACTCTTCTATTTGCAAGGCGCGCAGGCCCTGCATCACGGTTTGTAAATAAGCAAAAAAGGAAGTCGGCGAAACGATTATCACGTGCTTTTCTTTGAAAGCGTATTCAATCAAATCACGCGTATTGACTTGCACAGCGCCAACTTTGTTAATCAGCAAATCGTAATAAATGGCTTCGCTTGGTATGAACATAAAAGCGAAATCCATTGTTTTTTCCGACGGCTTCACATATTTTGATGTCTCGTCAATGCGCGATTTCAAATCCTGCTTGAATAATTTTTCCAGCTTCTCCCTCTCAACCGCGTCGCGGCAATTTAAAATCTTTTCATAATTTTCCAAAGAAAATTTTGAATCAACCGGAATGATTTTTTCTTTGACAAAAACAACCGCGTCAACGATTGAACCGTCTTTGAAGCCGTATTGCATCTGGTAAGAATTCGGCGGTAAAACATTTTTTAAAGTCTCTTCCAAAAAATATTCTCCCAAAACTCCGCGCTGTTTGGGATTTTTCAAAATGTCCTGCAAATTTTGAAGCTGAGCGGAAAAATTAACAACTTGTTTGTTTGTCTCGTCAAGTTTGGCAAGCCTCTCCGTCACATCCGCGATCAGGCGCGCCGATTGTCCGGTGATATTTTGAATAATTTTCGTTGTCTGCCCCATCTGTTCTTGATTTGAACGGTGGGTTTCGGCCAGCTTTCCGTCCATTGATTGCTTCAATTCGCGATTTTGATCGCTTAACTGCGCCATCCTCTCCATCATGGCGGCTAATTTTTCATTGTCCATGCCATGCGAAGATGTTTTTTTCATCAGCAAAATTATCACGGCCGCGATGCCGATTATCAATAATATAAGCAAAAAAACTATGAATTGATTTAACATAAAAATTTTTTAATTTTAATATTTCCAGTTTAACAACAAAATAAAAATTCCACAAGTTCCGCGGCCTATTGCCAATGCGCTATTTTTGCCATATAATGAATTGCGTCGTTTTAATTTAAAGCTAAAATAACGAACATGAATAATTCCATCAAAATAAAAGGCGCGCGCGCCAACAATTTGAAAAATATCAGCTTGGAAATTCCCCGCGATAAATTCACGGTAATCACCGGAATTTCCGGATCCGGAAAATCAAGCTTGGCCTTTGACACAATCTACGCCGAAGGCCGCCGCCGATATGTTGAATCTTTGTCGTCTTACGCCAGGCAGTTTATCGGCCAAATTGATAAGCCTGATGTTGATTCCATAGAAGGCCTTTCTCCGGCCATTTCAATTGATCAGAAATCATCTTCAAACAATCCGCGCTCAACCGTCGGCACCATCACTGAAATATACGATTATGCGCGCCTGCTTTACGCGCGGATCGGAACTCCGCATTGCCCGAAATGCGGAAAATTGATAAAACCTCTGACTCCGGCGGAAATCGCGGGCAAAATCGCCGGCGAATTCATGGATCAGGACATCGTAATTTATTCTCTGAAAGAAGACAAAAAAAATAAAAAACAAGGCGTTAAAACAACCGCCGGACAGTTGCGGATTGCCGAAAATGAAAAAGGCGCGCTCGCGGAAATAGTGGAAAAATCCTTAAAGCTCGGCGACGGCTCAATAATAGTTTCCGGCCTCCGAAAAAACGGGCATGGCGAAATAACATTTTCAAAATTTTCCATGTGCTTGGAATGCGGGATCGGCTTGCCGGAAATTGAACCGCGGAATTTTTCTTTCAATTCGCCGCACGGCGCCTGCGCCCAATGTTCAGGCCTTGGCGCCAAATTGGAAATTGACCCTGAACTTCTCGTCAATCCCAATTTGACAATCGCGCAAGGCGCCATCCGCGCCTGGGCGCATGGAATTTCAGGCGACCAAAGCCGCATTACGCGCGAGCTTGAAGCCGCGGCGCGACCGCGAGGATTTGATTTGAATACGCCGGTAAAAAATCTGGAAAAAAAACAATTGGATTTCGCGCTTTACGGATCGGCCGGATTTGAAGGCATCATCCCGAATTTGGAAAACCGCTTCCGGCAAACCGAATCCGATTATGTAAGAAAAGAAATTGAGCAATACATGAAAATTTTGGTCTGCCCATCCTGCGGCGGCAAGCGCTTGAAGCCGGAAATGCTTGCGGTAAAAATCGCCGGCTTGTCAATCCATGATATTTCGGAAAAAACAATCGGCCAAGCCAAAGAATTTTTCAGCGATCTCGCGATCTCAAAAAAAATTTCCGAACGGAATAAAAAAATTTCCGCGCCCGTCATAAAAGAAATTCTCGCGAGATTGAAATGCTTATCCAATGTCGGACTGGACTATTTGGCCATCGGTCGCCCGGCCGCGTCATTGTCGGGCGGAGAATCTCAAAGAATCAGGCTGGCGACGCAAATCGGCTCTGCTTTAACAGGCGTAACTTATATTCTTGACGAACCGTCAATCGGATTGCACCAAAAAGACAACGACAAACTCATCCTCGCCCTGAAAAAACTGCGGGGTTTGGGAAACACGGTAATCGCGGTTGAACACGACCGATCCGCCATGCTCGCGGCCGATTGGCTGATTGATATCGGGCCGGGCGCCGGAGATCATGGCGGACGAATCGCGGCGCAAGGATCGCCGCAAGACATAAAACGGAACAAAAAATCTTTAACCGGACAATATCTAAGCGGAGAAAAATCCATTCAAGCGCCTTTGTCATACCGATCCGGAAACGGCAAAAAATTAAAAATTATCAAAGCCGGCGAACATAATTTAAAAAACATAGATGTTGAATTTCCTTTGGGTTCGTTCATCGCCGTTACCGGAGTTTCGGGTTCGGGAAAATCAACTTTAATGACGGATATTTTGTCCAACGCGCTGAATAAAAAATTCTATCGCGCCAAACAAGAGCCGGGCAAACATGAGGCCATACACGGGCTTGAAAATATTGATAAAGTCATCAGCATTGACCAATCGCCCATCGGCCGCACTCCGCGATCCAATCCGGCCACATACACCGGCGCTTTCACATATATCCGCGACTTGTTCGCTTCCATTACCGAAGCCAAAATCAGAGGCTACAAAACAGGCAGATTTTCTTTTAACGCTCCCGGAGGGCGATGCGAAGATTGCGGCGGCGGCGGAATGGTTAAAATAGAAATGCAGTTCCTGCCGGATGTGTATATTGAATGCGAATCTTGCGGCGGCAAGCGGTATAATAAAGAAACTTTAGAAATAAAATTCAAAGAAAAAAATATTTACGACGCGCTTGATATGACCGTTGAGCAAGGGCTGGATTTTTTCAAAGATATTCCGGCCATTGAACAGAAGCTTTCCGCTTTAAGCCAAGTCGGATTGGGCTATGTCAAATTGGGGCAATCCGCCACGACATTGTCCGGCGGAGAAGCCCAAAGAATAAAATTGGCCGCCGAATTGTCGCGCCGCGCCACCGGAAAAACTTTATACATTTTGGACGAGCCGACCACGGGCTTGCATTTTGACGACATTAAAAAACTTCTGCATGTGCTTAACAGATTGGTTGATAAAGGCAATACGGTCTTGATTATTGAGCACAATTTGGATGTGATAAAATCGGTTGACTGGGTGATTGATCTCGGCCCGGAAGGCGGAGACAAAGGCGGAGAAATCGTGGCCGCGGGAAATCCTCGCCAAATCGCGGAAAACAAAAAAAGCCAAACCGGAAAATATTTGGCAAAAATTTTAAAATAAAAAAAATTAAAAATTATTTTTTAAATGCCTTCTTATATACCAAACAGCGCCGGCTATTATCGCTACGGCTATAACAGCGTCAAATTTATGAAAATAAACTCCAAGCGTATTCCAATTGTCTCCAAGAATTTTTCCCAAATACGCCAAACCATAGCACCACGGAAAAGAGCCTAAAAAACTGTAAATAATAAACTTGCCAAAATTCATTTTTGCGATTCCGGCGGGCAAAGATATGAAAGTGCGGACAACCGGCATAAGCCTAGAGAAAAAAATCGCGCTTGAACCGTATTTATTGAAAAAATTATCCGCAATCGCCAAATCATGATGGGAAATCAAAATATATTTTCCGTATTTTTCTATAAACGCCCTGCCTCCCCAAATTCCGGCCGCGTAAGCCGCGGCGGATCCCGCAACGCATCCGACAGCGCCGGCCAAAGCGGCGCCGAACAAGCTGAATTCGCCTTGCGCCGCCAAAAAACCGGCGAAAGGCATAATTATTTCCGACGGCAAAGGAACGCACGCGCTCTCAATCGCCATCATCAAGCCAACACCCGCGTAGCCCAGCGAGGCGATGCCGTTAATTATGAAATTCGTGACTAAACTGATGATAAAATTCATTTATTTTATTTTTTTACATCTTCTCCACAGCCTCTATTCCCAATAGATTCAGCCCGTTTTCCAAAACTTGTTTTACGGCCGCGATCAAAGCAAGCCTTGCCTGCCTGATTTCAATTTTTGCTTTCAGCACTGG
>JAZDFM010000021.1:0-9759 GCA_043807825.1 bacterium
ATTTTATCAAAAAATATTTTATTATTTTTTTTATAACCGCCATCAATCATTTTAACCGCTTCGGACAAATCTTTGTAATACAAATAAGCCGGCTTGTAATCGTTGAATTGATTAAAAGTCTTTATTTTTTCCTCAGAGTCTTTAATTGTATTTTCTCCGATATTGATCATAAATTTTAAGTTTTTACCGACCTAATGCGCGCTTCCATATCTTTATCGCCCTTATAGCGTTTTATCGCTTCCATTAGTTTGGATGAATCTGAAATACTATTTTTAGCAAGCTGTTCAACATTCGCGTTTAAATATTCAAGAGCTTCGGCCATGCCTGTCTTGTCATATTCCTCGCCAAGATTTTTCTGGCTTGACGCCAAGTGCGCTGTAGCCGCTTTTGATAAACGATATGTGCTTTTATCTTGCTTGCCTTCGCCTGACGGATCATCATAATAACCAAGGCCTAAACGGCCTACTGTTCTGGCAAAAGCTTGGGGCTGCATTTTTTTCATTACCGCTAATTGAGCCGCTTGAGCTTCATCTTCTTCTGTTTTCTGCCAATTGCCGCCCTTATCCATTTTCATAGCGTAAAATCCTCCAAATTGGCCTAAATTTTTGCATATCCCTCCCATTTCAGCTATCAAGCCGCGAGACGATTGCTCTGACATTCCGCTATTCTGAAATTTTTTAGCCAGAGCTTGCATGCCTTTAGTGCCTGTTCCAACTTTCATAATTCGGCATAAATCATTATACTCTCCAAGCTTAGTCATTTTTCTGGCAACCGCGGTCATTAAGCCTTGATTTCCTTCTTTTAGCGCTCCTTTTAATATATTGCCGAGTTTATCCGCATTATCTGTTTGGGCAATTTTTTTCTCTTGCGCGCTTACCACATCAGCTTTAGTCGATTCAACAACATCATCTCCTTGAAATTTATATTTTTCATATTGATCTCTATTATACTTTATATCTTCATCCATTTCTTTGACAGATTGATCACTACCTACTGTTAAGCCTTTCTTGGTTAAAAACGGATCTAAATCATTTTTTTTAAATTCTTCTTGTTCTTTCTTTAATTTTTCCTTTTCTTCCACAAGCTCCATCCTTTTGAGCGGATTATCCTCTCCCGCAATTTGTTCTTCCTTTTTAATTATATCACTTTCATATTTCATATTTATACCTTGTTTTTCTGTTCTTTTTTCATTATACTTTTTTTGAGTCATGATTTTTTCTTTTTCAGCTTCTAATTTACTCGCCTGTTCATTAAATTCTATATCAGGTTGTTTTCCTCCCACAGCCCATTTGATTTTCTTCCATGAAGTCAAATTCTTTAAAGCCAAGCCGCCGTGAGTAAGCATCGCCAGCCGGCCGCCTTCTTGAGCTTTACCGGCTACTTGCGCGGTTATATCATCAGCTCTAGTCGTCTTATTTTTCGCGAACTGATCTTTTACCCTGCCCCAAGTTCTGCCTAAATTAAAATCAATCGCTCCTCCGGTTTTTTTGCTGGCCCAATCAAGCCCCCAGCTACCCGCTTCTTTTCCGACTTTTAACCCCGCTTTACCAGACATGCTTGCCGCGCTCTTTATCCAATTCATGCCTTTGCCGGCGATACTCGCGCCAATGCCGCCGATTTGCTGGGTGATCATCAAGCCGCCCAACAGCATGCCGATGGAAATTATAAAAGGCAAAAAATTATTCATGCACATCCCTTCGGCCAAACCGAAACATTGATTAGCGTTAGACGGATCATTAAAAAATACCTTGCTATCGTTTATTTGTTTTGACGCGACAAGCGCCATCCAAATAAAAAATGCCAAAACCGGACCATTTATGATATATTTAACAAATTCCGACCACCATTGCGAAGCGTATTTTTGCCCGGCCGGAAAAGCCGCGGCCAAAAAAGCAAACGGCGATAAAACAATATAAATCCAAAGCATTATAACTCTCATCAAAAAAACCGCCAGAGTTACCACCAAAACAACTCCGCAAATAATTAAAAACATGATTCCAATCAACATACCCGCCACGACATTAAGCACGCTCCATTCCTCCGTAGTTATATTCTTAAAAGTAACACCCGTAAAAAATTTAGCCATACTAAGCATGCTCACAAAATCACCCGCGTTAGCCCATGCGTTCACGAAAGTTAACATAATTATTTGCGAAGCGTCTATAATCAAACCGCAAATCGTGCGCGAAAAATTTATCAATACAGCCATAATCAACAATTTGGGCAATATTTTTTTCCATTGATAGCTTTCAATCCTTAAAATAGTGGCAAAAGCCACAACCAATAAAATTAAAATAAAAAACATATTGCATAAATCCCGCGCCACAATCCATGTATCTCTGATTGAAGGTTCGTTGATAAAATTATTGTATTTAACAATATTCACTAAAGCGCCAATAACTATCGTATTCAAAGCCCCGAATATAACCGTTACCAGCGCAGCGATGGCTCCTAAAGATAATATGATCGGCGAAGCTGCCGCAAATTCAATTGTATTTGCTATTGTACTCCCAACGCTGGATTCGGCGGCGGCGTTCGCATTTTTTATGAATACAAAAATTACAGCCGCTAACGCGAATAGCCCAAGCGAGATATATTTTCCGTTAAACTTAATTTTTCCGAATAATTTTTTCATTTTATATTAAAATTTTTATTTGATTGGCTGAACAGCAGCCGGCTGAATTTTATTAGCATCGCCGGTCATGGCCTCAAACGAATCTTTATCAACAAACATCGCGACAAAACAGGCAATTACAAAAAAAACTATCAAATCCAAAAATAACAGCCCCATAACTTCAACTATGCCGATGCTTTTATTTACGGCTTTGCCGGATTCTCCGCCGGCTCCGGCAATCTGTTTCGGAATCCACTCTTCGCCTAATTTACAGAATAATTTTTCTCCAAAAACCGCTTTTAAAAATACATGCAAATTTATATAAATCAGACTTAACCCGAAACTCGGTATCAGCGTCATCCATGCCCAGCGCAAAGCATTGCTTGTTTCTACTTTAGCCGGCGCCGCGATTTTCTCTTCTATTTTATCTTTGGCTTTCTGTTTCAAATCCATGGCTTGCCGCGCCGACTGAATTCTCTGCCTCAAAGAACGCGGCTCATCTTCGCTTTTCTGTTCGCCTTCCTGTGTTTGCGGCATGGCTTCGCCCGCTAATAATCTTTCGTCAATTGCATTTTGCGTTTCATTTGTCATTTGAATTTGATATTTTTCTTGTCATTGCGAGCCCCGCACCTGCGGGGCGAAGCAATCTCCGGTTCACCAATCTAAAGCCAAATCTTTCCACATCGGATTTAATTTATTAACCAAAGATATTTTCTTTCTTCTTGAACCGCCCTTAATCTGTTTTTCTCTGGAAATAGCGTCATATATGCCAGACTAACTTATTAACATTATATTTGGCCGTAAAACTTAATTTATTATCTTGGCTTTTATGCTGATAGTTTCTGTTTAACAGATTATTAGTCACTCCAGTATAAAATACATTGTGCGTCTTATTGGTGTTGATATAAACAAAATAATTTCTATTTTCTATCATACTGATTATTTAACCTGAGATTGCCCGCCTTGCGTCGCAACGCGAGGCAGGCTTCGCTCCCTTCGGTCGCTCGCAATGACAAGAAAAAAGCGAATCGTTGTCAATTTCTTGCCATTGCGAGATACGGCATTTTTATCACTTTTCCTTTACAACAATATTGCCCCCGAAATTCTGCCACTGCCCGCAATCGTTTATACCCGAACCGCCAGAACACCATCCCCAGTTGTCTTTGATCTGAATCTTCGGCTTAACCGAGCATTGTCCGGCAACTGAACAGTCAATTCCCGCGGCGCCGCTGTTGGCTTTGGCTTTCAAATCCCAATATCCGTATAAATGATAAAGCGAATGAGGATTGTTCTGATTAGGCCTGTCGCGCATTTCCACTCCGGTGGCGGTTGTTTTTTCTCCGTCTCCCCAGTCAACCGCGTACATGGTCAAAGGCAATTGCTGGCTGTCAACCGTTGAGTTGAAAATCAAATTGATAAACCCGTTTTTCACCAAATTTACGGTTCCGGACGATCCGTTGATTTTTATGTTTGAAATATAAGGCGAAACCGCGCAATATTCGCCAACGCCCCGCGCTCCCGCGCAGGCCGTTTGCGGCGGGCCCCAGTCATTGGTTCCCGCGCCGTCTTTTATGTACCTTTCGGCTGAACTGTTCCAAAGCCATGTGCCGTAGCTTTGGGCGAAAAGCCCTTGCAATCCTAATTTGGCTTGCTGATAGCTGGAAGCCATTTTCACGGATGACACGCTTGAACATTTATTGCTTACCGTCAGCGCCTTATTTTCTCCACAACAATCAATATGCGTAGCTGTCCAATTCCAGCCAGTACTCGCATCGCCAGTGTATCCCTGATTATTTTTACAACCGCAATCATCATCGCACCAATTCAATTCGCATTTATCCCAAATTCCCAAAGTTTCTTTATATGTCTTTCCGCAATCTCCATATTCCCCGCCTCCGAGAATTTTTTCGCACTTGATGCCGGAGCTGATATAATATGGAGTTCCGGCGTTTACAACATTGCCGGCGGTCGCAGGCCAGACAAACAAAGGATCTATTTTATTCGGCTGATCGTCGTCTTGCGCTCCGTCCCATTCATAAGGATTGTTCGCGGGCTCCGGAGGATTGATCGCTCCGAAAGGCGTTCCGGTTCTATTATATTTTAATACAATATCTTCTCTTCCGCCATGGCTGTCCCCATAATTGATGTACGCGCCCGCGGAGGCTGACGCGAAAGGAACTTCATAATCGCTTCCTTCATACACTCGGCTTGACCAAAATTTATTCTGTCCGGTGGCGGTTACGGTCTGCACGATAGTGGAACAATAAAATCTCGGCGTATTTCCTTCGCTTCCTCCGCAAATCGGTTTGGCTTCAAGGCAATAATACGCCGGCGCCCGATTTTGGTATCCGGCTCCTTCTTCTACGCCGTCGCCTTTAACTTTATCAATCGGATACCATAAAACACACGCGTTCGGATCGCCCGGCGCGCGATCATATTCCAAACAATAGCCGTACCAGCCTTTTTGCCGATTTCCCGAATCTTCATAATATTCGCATGACAGCGAATCGTTTTTCGGATAAAGCCGGCATGATTGCGTGGTGTTCCAATTGTCTTTGGAATTCAAAGCCGGCCGTATGCTGATGCCGTCAAAATAGAAATTTCCTTTTGATCCCGGATTTCCTTCGGCGCTGGCGTAAAGCTTTATTTTAATCCTTGAATTTCCGGCGCTTGAAAATTTGCCCACGGAAAATTTCCAGTCTGCTCCGATATCCTGCGAAATAACCGCCGATTTAACCGCTGTTCCGGATTGGCTTAAAATATCTATAACAGCCTGCCCGCTTTTCAAATTTTTCGTGTTCAAATAAGCGGTGATAATATAATCGGTGTTAGGTATCACATCAACGAATTCGCTCTCGGCCGAATAAGACGAGCCTAGTTTCAAGAAGCTTTTGCCTTCTTTGGCATAGCCGATTCCTTCGTATTGCGCGGAAATCGGATTATCCACGACTGAAAAAATATTCGCGTTCCATGAAATATTTTCCGCGTTCCAGCCGATCGGATAGCCGTTTTCTCCGTAATATTCAAATCCGCCGTTGGCCAAATTCACGACTTCGCCGTTTTGTTTCATGGCTCCGAAAGGATAATAATCTCCGCCCAAACTGCCGTTGTTGATTCCGGCTTTGGCATAGCCTGACAAATTGCTTATTTTATCCGCCCCCAAGCTTTCAATGGTCTGATTTTTTTGCGATGAAATTATGAAACTCTGACAGTCGCCTTTGCTGTCAACCGCGTCGCACAAGCCTATATCATAACAGGTATTGTTGCCTTTTTCGTCTTTCACATAACTGCGGCACGCCAGCCATTTATCGCATGTCCTGTCGGGCGCCACTTTCAATATTATATTTGAATCTTTTTCCGAAGCCGAAGCCGCCGATCCGAAATTAGAAGTGTCGGCGTCCGAATCCAAAGATTTCAAGCTCGCGCCTGCTTGGCTTCTTTGATTGAACAAAACGCATCCTTTGTCAAAATCAACAACTCCGTTGCATGTCCGGGCGTCAACATTCTGTTCCAGCTGATAGTCAATCACGGCTTTTTTCAATTCAACCGAACCGGAAGAATTTCCGGCCGTAATTTTGCATTTTCCCGACTCGCTGTTTTTATAGTAAAAAATTCGGCTGTTGGCGTAATTGGCCGCGTTAACGGTTATTGAGCCGCCAGCATCAGCCAGATTATTATTGCCGTCTATGGCGTAAAGAGTTCCTCCGCCGGAACAATTGCTTAAAGAAACAAATCCGGCGTTGGCCGAACGCGCCAAGCGGTAAATAGTGTTCGGCTCCAAAATAACATCCTGCGACAAGCCCGATCCCCATCCGTCCGTGGAACCGCTTGCCAAAACTTGAAAACTTCCGTTGAATATCAAATTGGTATTGAACCGCGAAACCGGATCAATATATTCTCCGCATCCTGAATTCGCGGCCGAACAGATTCCCGCCCATTTCCCCGAACTGTCTTCGGACGGCTGGCTCACTCTGCCGCCGACTCCGCCCAATCCCAAAGTTTTATTATCCGAAACCGGACAAGGCTTATCCGCCGTTTCAAGCTGGCATTTCAAGCCCGAAGAACAATCAACATCGCTTAAACAAATAGCTCCTGAATCACTGCCGCATCGTTTGACTTTTTTCTTAAACCAGTCTTCGCGATCGCCTTGATTTGCCGCCCGCCGCCATTCGCACGCCTGATCGCCCGGATCTTTAAAATATTTTTCTCCTTTGCCGTCGGCGAAAGCCTGGCATCCGACAGCGTCCGCGCCGCATAAAATTTGATTGTATTTATCAGGATTATTTTTCAGATAAACATCGCCGTGCAAATACGCGCCTTCATATTCATATTGCTTGCCCAAAAACTCGCAACCTTTTGATTCGGCGCCGCATAATTTGCTTCTGTCATAAACCGCGTAGACAAAACCGTCGGCCGGAACGGTTATGGAAGTTCCGGCGTTGGTGAAAGTTTCTGCTTCAGTCTTGCCGGAATTTCGCGTGTCAATCATCATTTCGCATCCGACCGCGGATTCGGAGCATAAATCGCTGAAGCTTTTTAAAGCGTAAGATTTGCTGTCCCTGTCGGTATATTTGGCGCATCCGAGCATAAACAGCGGATGCGGCTTGTTTTCAAAATCCGCGTCGCATGAATACGGAGTTTTCCATGAATTTTTTATCAAATAATATCTGTCGATTATTTCGGTTAAAATTATATTGTCAATATAGAAATTAGCGCTCCCGTTAATTAAAATTATTTCATCGGCTGAAACTTCATGGTTTAAATTCGGCAATCCGGCGGTGAAAATATTCCAGCCGGAGCTTAAAGATACCGGCGAGAAATCGGATTTTTCCCCTTTCCCGTTCATAAAGCTGATGATCAAATTTGTCGGCGCGCTCGTTCCTTTAGCCACGAAATTAAGCATGTAAGATTTGCCGGTTTTGACCGAATTTCCAACGGCGCGGCTGGCGGAATGACTGGCTCCGCTGACGAACAGCGAGTTTCCTTTATTGCCGGCGTCAAGAGAAATTGATTCGCTGGAAGGCGCGGCCGTTGAGCCTTGGTATCCTGTCCACGCGCCCGCGGTGCCACCGGAAAAATCATCCGTCCAAATATTCCTCACATTGTTTCCGGTGTTGCCGGCGTATTCCCGGCATCCGGCTTGATTGGCCGCGCAAACGGAACCTTGTCCCGGTATGGCCATATAGACGCAAGATTTTTCCGCGCTGTTCCAGACTCCTCCTCCTTGGCAGTCTGACTCTGAAATTTCGCCTGAAATTGTTTTTCTGTAAGCATGGCAGTCATCCGAGCATGAAATAGTCCGGCCTGCCAAATGGTAAGAAATGCCGCCGGAACGATTATAGAATTGGCGGCAATTCGCGTTGTAAGCCGGATTGTCAGTCGGCAGATTGTATATTTCTTTATTGCATAAATCTGAGTCATCGCTTACGACCGCGGGCTCGGCGCCGTTTGTTTTCAAGCTTTCAACTTTCAGCTGATAACCGGATTCGTCAGAGCCTTCCCAATTATAGAATTCGGCGCATATCGCCGCGTTCTCGCTTTTCTTGACGCACTGCCTTAAATAAGTATAATACTCAATGCCTTCTCCGCCTTTTTCAACTTGATCCAAATTCGTGAATTGGTCGCATCCGGCCGCTTGCGCCGAGCAGGCTTTTGCGGTTTTGGGAATAAAATAAGCTTCGCGGCCGGCATCAAAACTCGTCTGCTGTTGCACAAAAGCCGCGTAACCGGCGCATTCTTCCGGACAATAATCGTTCGGACCGATTTTTGCCGGAATTTTCGTTTCGCCGTCCTCGCCTGAATACAATTCGCATCCGGCTTCTTCCTGCTTGCACTGGCGCGCGAAATCGGAACACATGGCCGGAGCGTCCGGCAAAAGATCGCCGCCTCCTTCTCCCACAATGTTTCCTTCCTCATCTTGGCCGTATTCATAGCATGAACTTTTCAAATAATCAGGCAATAATTTTTCATAAATCAAACCGGCCTGCCCGAATCTTTCGTAAGCTTTGGCCGCGCCGGCGCTTTTTATGCTGTCATAAGTTTCATTTTTTTCCGGAAATATTCTCACAAACCCGTGGCATCCCTGATCCGCGGCTTCGCAAGTTTCCGCGTTCTTGTTCAAATAAATT
Source organism: bacterium (assembly GCA_043807825.1). Lineage (GTDB taxonomy): Bacteria > Patescibacteriota > Patescibacteriia > Patescibacteriales > GWC2-42-12 > JACPHD01. The sequence goes on from JAZDFM010000021.1 coordinate 8,743, forward strand.
GAATTTTCTTTGGAACTCCAATGGACTGTTTTATCCGATGAATAATACAGGCCGCTGGTTGAATATTTGGCGCATCCGGCGTTGCCGGCGTTGCATATTCCGAAGTCCAGAGTATTCTGCAAATAAGAGATAGCCTTGTCTCCGATCTGAAAAGACTGGCAGGTGTTGTCGCGCGGCTCGCAGGATTTTCCGTTGAAATCCCATTTTCTCCTTTCTTCGGTGCAGTATCCGTAGAGCTGGCATGAGCCGTCGGCTTTTTCTTTGACGCATGACTGCTCGTCCGCGCAATAATTATCGTTTCGCAAAATTGACAGGCTTGATGCCGACCCTTGTCCGGAAATCTGCTCCGACAAAATTTCCGGCCCGGCGCCTTCTTTTTTGCAGAAATTCTGTTCGGCTTTCAGCACCCAGTCGGGATCAACCAATCCGGCGCACCACGCGGCCGAGCAGTTCACTAAATCGTTCAGATTTTTTGTTCCGCCGACTTCGGATTGTTTGTCTTTGATTTTCTGCGCCGCGATTTCCCAGCCGACCGGAATAATCCTGAACTTTCTCAAAATCAGCATAGACCTGTATGGATAGCCTTCGTTGTATCTCGGCTCCAATCCGTCCGAAGTAAAGCCGAATACTCCGTTGCCGTTCAAATATCCCTGCGCCACAGCCTGCCCCACGGTTAATCTTTGTTCAATGGCCTGCCGAAATTTCTCGTCTATAACGCAATTCGTGGGCCCGGCTTTGTTCGGATCCGGGCACATAGCGAGTTCGGCTAAAATATTATAGTCTCCCCGAACTTTAAAATTCGGTTCGGCAAGGCCGGCGAATCTTTTATCCGCTCCGGCGATTCCCTCTTCCTGTTTTTGAGAATAAGGATCCGTCAAATTGTTCAAAGCGTTGGGAGAATCTTTGGGGTCGGACACCAATCCTTTATTAAGCCATTCTTCAACCAAAGTGCCGGTGAGAGTGTTCATGAAAATATCAATGGCGTCCGCCACCGCGTTGCCGGTATAGACAAGGTAT